>JAOAHX010000025.1 GCA_026415035.1 Thermodesulfobacteriota bacterium
ACGACCTCTTGGGTCTTTATCAGGGGATCCCCATCACCCAACGAGGGGTTGCTTACGGAAACGTCCTTCCCGACAAGATCACCCTCTTTCAGCGGCCCATCGAATCGGTCTGCAAGACGAAAAAGGAGGTCGAAGAGAAGGTCGCCGAAGTGATCCTCCACGAGGTAGGTCACTACTTCGGCTTAGACGAGGAAAGGTTAGAAGAGCTGGAGGAGGAAGAGTAGGAGACGGAAGGGAAAGTTGCCATCCCTCTATGGGTCGTGTTAAAGAAAAGAAATTCTTCGACGATGGCGTTCCCTAAGAGGAGGTTGTCATGGAGAAATGGTTGGGCGGGGATCAGCATCCGAGCTATCGAATCCTGATGGGGCCCGGGCCGAGCAACGTCCACTACCGGGTCTATCAGGCGATGTCCAATCCCGTCATCGGTTACCTCGACCCACAGATCCTTTCCTGCATGGATGAGATCAGCGAGCTGTTGAGGGGGGTGTTTCAGACGAGGAACCCCGTCACCCTGGCCATCTCGGCCACGGGGAGTGCCGGGATGGAGACCTCTTTTGTCAATTTCGTGGAACCGGGCGACGTGGTCGTCATCGGGGTCAACGGTTTTTTCGCGGACCGGATGACCCAGGTGGCCTCCCGATGCGGGGCAAAGGTGATCCGGGTGGAAGCGGAGTGGGGCAGGATCATCGAGCCCGAGAGGATGATTCAGGCGTTGAAGGAGCATCCCGAGGCCAAGGTCTGCGGCATCGTCCACGGGGAGACCTCCACCGGCGTTCGGGAGCCCATCGAGGAGATCGGAGCCTACTGCAAAGGGAAGGACGTCCTTTTCGTGGTGGATGCGGTGACCACCTTGGGCGGTTATCCGGTCAAGGTGGACGAGTGGGGGATCGATGTCTGCTATGCCAGTTCCCAGAAATGTTTGGGCGTGCCGCCCGGACTCTCTCCGATCACGGTCAGCCCCAAAGCGATGGAGGTCCTCCGCTCCCGAAAGAGTCCCGTCCAGAGCTTCTATTTCGACCTCACCCTGCTCGAGAAATACTGGGGATCGGAGAGGGTCTACCACCACACCGCTCCGGCCTCCCTCTTCTATGCCATGCGGGAGGGGTTGAAGATCATCTTCGAGGAGGGGCTGGAAGAGCGGTTCAAGAGACACCAAACTCTGGGGGACCGTTTGAAGATGGAACTGGAGGCCCTCGGGTTTAAACTCTTCGCCCAAGAGGGCTACCGCCTGCCCATGCTCACCTCGGTGGTCCTCCCCGAAGGATTCGACGACGTCAAGATGCGATCGAAGCTTTTGAACGAATACAATATCGAGGTGGGGGGAGGATTAGGCATCCTGAAAGGAAAGATCTGGAGGATCGGCCTCATGGGCGAGACCTGCAAGCTCCGTTACATCCACTGCCTCATCGGCGCCCTGAAGGAGATGCTTTTTTAAAAACCCTCTCAGGCCGTCGCCTCGGTTTGAGAGGACGCCTCTTTCTCCCGATAGAGTTTGGCCAGAAATTCGGTGAGGTTGTAGATCTCGATCTTCTGCTTCTGCCGTTTGGCATTCTTGAAGTTGTGAAGGCACGAGGGGCATTCGGTCAGGAGCACCTCGGCGCCGGTATCTTCGATGATCTGGCTCAGGCGATTTCTGGCGATCCGGACCGACTCCTTGGCAAAGGCCCCCCGGAAGCCGCCTCCCGCGCCACAGCACATGGCGTTTTCCCGGGTCCTTCTCGGCTCCACAAAATTGGGCGCGATCTTCCGGATGATCTCCCTCGGTTCCTCGTAGATGCCCGCATGGCGGCCCAGGTCGCAGGGGTCGTGGTAGGTGACCCTTTTGTCGGTCTTGACGCCGAAGTCGAACCCCTTGAGAAACTGGGTGATATGCTGAATGTCCACCGCAAGCCCCTGGTAGGAGGGATGGTCTTTGAACACGCGGTAGCAATACGGGCAGGTGGTGATCAGGGTCTTCGCCTCGGTCTTGTGGATGGCCTCGATATTCTTTTTCGCTAAATCCTCTTTGATCTTATACCCCACGTCCTCGAGGACACCGCTGCAGCAGACCTCGTCGATCAGGGTGTAGTCGACCTTCAAGAGGTCGAGCAGCCGGAGGACCTCCTCGACGCCCTCTTCCTCTCGAAAGGTCCCCACGCAACCCAGGAAGAGCACATAGGCGGCCTTGCCCTTTTTGTGTCCCCAGTCGTGACGCTCCGTTTCGCCGTAGATGTTTCCGTACTTTTCTACGGTTTCGCCCATGGCCTTGAAGAGATTGTCGAAGCCAGCGGCGACCAAATCTTTTCGCATCGCCTTGACCATCTCCTGGGGATCGACGCCCGAGGGGCAGTTGACCGTGCAGTTCATGCAGGTCGTGCAGCGCAGAAAGGCCTGGGCCACTGCCTCGGTGAGGGGGAGCTTACCCTCCATGATCTCCTTGAGGAGGATCATCTTGCCGCTGGCATTCGTCATCGGCCTTTTGGTCAAGTCGAAGATGGGGCAGACGGCCCGGCAGAAACTGCACCGGGAACACTGGGCGATGGCCTTTCGGCGTTTTTCATCGAACTGGAGCTGGGGGGACATGGGATTCACCTTTCAGGGCCTTTTGGGCCTCGGGCTTCAACTTTGGGATTTTTATCCCTAAAGGGCTCTTTTGCCCGGGTTCATGATGTTGTTGGGGTCGAGGGTCCTCTTGATCTTTCTCATCAGTTCCATCTCGACCGGATCGTGTTCCAGATCCATGTAGGCTGCCTTGGAGAGGCCGATCCCGTGCTCGCCGCTCAGGGTACCGTTGAGGCGGATGGCGAGGCGAAAGATCTCCTCCTCCACTTTATGGGTCCGTTCGACCTGGTCGGGGTCGTATTCATCGAAGAGGATCTGCGGATGGAGGTTCCCATCGCCCGCATGGCCGAAGGTGGCGACCGTGATCCGGTATTTTTGGGAGATCTCCTGAATGCCCACCAATAATTGGGGAATCCTTGAGATGGGGACGGTCACATCGTCGAGGACGAAGCTGTTGCTCACACGGGCCAGGGTCGCATAGGCGGACTTTCTCGCCTTCCAGAGATGGAGACGATCCTTCTCGTCTTTGGCCGTTTTGATCTCGATGGGATGGTTCTTCTTCAAGATGTCGAGGACCACCTCCATCTGGGCCTCGACCTCTTCCCAGGTGAACCCGTCGGTCTCCGTCAGGATCATGGCCTCGGCTTCGGGCAGGGGGATGTCGGTATTCTCCTTAATCGATCGGAGGGTCACCTTGTCCATGATCTCCATGACACTGGGGATGACCCCGCTCGTCATGGTCTGGAAGATGGCCCGGCCCGCATCCTCCAGCCTCTGGTAGGTGGCCACCGCGGTCATCGCATGTCGGGGCAGGGGATTGATCTTCAGAGTGACTTCGGTGATGACGCCCAGGGTGCCCTCGGCTCCGACGAAGAGCTTGGCCAGATCGTAACCCGAGACGCTCTTCATCGTATAGGCCCCCGTGCGCATCCGTTCGCCCGTGGGAAGGACGACCTGAAGTCCGAGGACATAATCGCGGGTGGTTCCGTATTTGGCGCCCTTGATGCCCCCTGCATTGGTGGCGACATTGCCTCCGATGGTCGCCACAGAACTGCTTGCGGGATCGGGAGGGAAGACAAACCCGTGTTTGGCCAACTCCCGGTTCAGATCGTCACAGATCACCCCTGCTTCGACCCGGGCGTAACGGTTCTCGATGCTGATCTCGAGGATTCGATTCATCTTGGAGAGGTCGATGACGATCCCGCCTTGGATGGGGACGACCCCGCCGCTCAGGCTGGTTCCGGCCCCCCTGGGGATGATGGGGATCTTCTCTTCGTTGGCAAACTTGACAATTTGGATCACCTGTTCGGTCGATTCAGGCCAGACCACGGCGTCGGGCCGATGGACGTTCATGGAGGCATCGTAACTGTAAGGGACAAGCTCTTCCAACTGGTCGGTGGCGTTGTCCCGACCCACCATCTCGATCAACTTTTCGATGATCATCTTAGGATCCTTTCTCGGAGGTCTGCCTCTTGAGCTCGGCCTCGACGAAATTGAGGTGATCCAGGGTCTTCTGCCTTGCCTTTTCAGGGGCTCGGTTTTTGATGGCCAGGAAGATCTGGTGGTGATGGTCGATCAACTTTTTGACCTGATCCCGGTTGATGAAGACTTTGGCCATGGATTGCCTCAACAGGTCATAGATCCCGGACATGATGTGGACCTGGATCGTGTTATGGGTCGCTTGGGCGATGGCCAGGTGAAAGTCCGCATCCTCCTTTTCCCAGGACCGACCTTCTTCAAAGGTCTTTCGCATCTGCTCAATGATGGAGCGAAGCCTCTCGATGTCTTCTTTTGAGGCCTTCTGTGCCGCATGATAGGCGGACCAGGTCTCGATGGCCTTCCTCACCTCAATGAGGTCGAAGACCTTCTGCGCGTCGGCTTTGATAAGAAGGGCGAGGGGGTCTTCGATCAGTTTCGAGGTGACCGAGCGGACATAAGTCCTCTTGGCCTGCCTCACTTCAAGGAGCCCCATGGCCACCAGGGCGTTGAGGGCCTCCCTCAAGGAGGGGCGGCTGACCCCCAACTGTTTGACAAGCTCTCGTTCGGGGGGAAGCTTGTCTCCGGGCTTTAACTTCCCTTCTGAAATTAACCTCTTGATTTGATTGACGATATCCTCTGAGATCTTGGTCCGTTTGATGGCGTTGAACATAGATTTGTCCAGTGGTCTTACCTTTTTAATAAAGGATGGAATGACCTTTGTCAAGACAACGAACGGGAGGAAAGGGCCTCAGGACGGTAGATGGAAGGACCCCGGGGGAGAGAGGTGATTTTAGAAAGGATTGAGCCAGTTCGGGGGTTTTCCCGTGGTGAGGGCCGCTACCAGGTTTTCTGCGGCCAGCATCGCCATCCGGTAGCGGGTAGCCCGTGAAGAACTGGCGATATGAGGGGCGAGGACCACGTTCTTCAATTCGAGGAATTGAGGGTTGAACTTCGGCTCATTCTCGAAGACATCGAGGCCTGCGCCTGCGATCGTTCCCGAACGGAGGGCCTCGATCAGTGCGGCATCGTCCACCACCCCGCCCCGGGCCGCGTTGATGAGGACCGCGGTTGGTTTCATCCGCCTCAATTCAACGGGACCGATCAGGTGGTGGGTTTCCGGAGAATAGGGGACGTGGAGGGTGAGAATATCGGCCTGGGAGAGAAGCTCTTCCTTGGTCACGAACGTCGCCCTGCAGGCCTGTTCAACCTCCGGAGCGGCCCGGCGAATGTCATGGTAGAGGATCTTCATCTCGAAACCGACGGCCCTTTTCGCCACGGCCTGACCGATGCGTCCGAGGCCGAGGATACCCAGGGTGGCATGGTGAACGTCGAGGCCGAGAAACTGTTTGAGCTTCCACCCATCCCACTGGCCGGAGCGAAGGTAGGCCTCGGCTTCGGTCAACCGACGGGCGGTGGCCAGGATCAAGGCCCAGGTGAAATCCGCGGTGGTGTCGTCGAGGACGCCCGGGGTATTGGTGGCCATCACCTTGGCCCGGGTACAGGCCTCGAGATCGATGTTGTTGTAACCCACGGCGATGTTACAGACGGCTTTTAGATGGGGACACCGTGAGAGGAGGACGGAATCGATCCTGTCCGACAGGGTGATCAGGGCCCCCTCTTTATCGGAGAGTTTGGCAGCGAGCGTTTCGGAATCGAACGGGACATCCGATTGATTCGAGGTCACCTCGAAGTATCGGGAGAGATAATCGAGCACCTCATCGAAGACCTCTCGGGTCACCAGGACTTTAGGCCTCATCGTCTCCCTTTCATCGATTCCCTATGCACAGACACAGATCCCTCGCCATGAGACCCTTCTTTATTTATACACCAGGGAGGGAAGCCACAACCCGATCTGTGGGAAAATATATAGGATGATGATGGCGATGACCTGAATTCCCATGAAGGGCATCATCCCCAAAAAGATCTGGTTCAGGGTGACATGGGGAGGGGCAACCCCTTTCAGGTAAAAGGCCGCCATGGCCACCGGTGGGGAGAGGAATGCGGTCTGGAGGTTGAGGGCTACCAGGAGGCCGAAGAAGAGGGGATCGATCTGGAAGTGCGACAGAAGAGGGATGAAGATGGGCATGAAGATGACGATGATCTCTGTCCACTCCAGGGGCCAGCCGAGGAGGAAGATGATAACTTGGGCCAGGATCATGAACTGAATGGCCGTCAGATCGAGCGACTTCACCCAATCGTTGATGATCTCCTGTCCTCCGAGGAGGGCGAAGGCCGCGGCGAACATGCTCGAACCCACGAAGAGCCAGCAGACCATCGCGCTTGTTTTGGCCGTGAGGAAGACCGATTCTTTGAGCATCTTGAAGTTGAGTTGTCGGTAGGCGGCCGCCAGGACAATCCCTCCAAAGGAGCCCATCGCAGCGGCTTCGCCGGGCGTGGCCAGGCCGAGGATGATCGTTCCCAGAACCCCCAGGACCAGGATGGCCAAGGGGAAGAAGGACTTTAGAAGGATTTTGAAGATTTCGAAGCGGACGAAGTTGAAAATGGAATAGAAGAGGACGAAGCCGGCGGCCACGATTCCTACGGCAATCCAGAACCCCCTTGGAGCGGGTTTTCGTTCTCCCGTGGCGACCTGGGACGGCGGGGCTTCCTGAGGGGCTTCCGCCTCGGTTTGAGGCTGGGGAGCCTCTTCCACGGCTCCGGAGGGCTTCTCACCTTCGGCCGCTTCCTCGGAAGGGGGTTCTTGCAGTCCGGTCAACTCTTCCACCTTCAGGGAGGTTTCGGTTTCGGGCGCGGCCTCTCCTTCTATTCTCGAGGCCAAACCCATCTCCTGGACGCCCACTACGACCGCCTCGGGCGCGGTCAAGGTGAGATAGATCCCCCCCAGCAAAAGGACTGCCGCGAAGACGGGCAGGAGGCCGATCCCCAATTGGCCGATGAGCGTGCGTGGAGGGATCTTCACCACTCTGTTTTTCAATAAGGCTTTCACAAACCCTTTCATGACATTCCGGGTTTTCAAGTTTTCGATGATGGACTTTTCATAGGAGGGCAGCTCCACTCGGCGTTCCTCTTCCGGAAGGGGAGGGGCGACGTCTGGCCTCAGTTTCGCAAGGACGATGACGTACGCGATATAGAGAGAGGCGAGCATGAAGCCGGGGAAGAAGGCGCCTGCATAGAGCTGAACGACGGAGACGCCCGCGGTGGCCCCGTATAGGATGAGAAGGACCGAGGGAGGGATCAGGATTCCCAAGGTCCCACCCGCGGTGACCGCTCCGGCAGAGAGCTTGATCCCGTATCCCGCCTTGAGCATGGCCGGAAAGGCCAGAAGCCCCATCAACGTCACGGCCGCACCGATGATCCCTGTGGCCGTCGCAAAGACCGCGCACGTGGCAATGGTGGCCACCGCCAGCGAACCTGGAATGCGCGCGGTCGCCAGATGCAGCCCTTTAAAAAGCATCTCGATGAGGTTGGAACGCTGGACCAGATAACCCATGAAGACGAAAAGGGGAATGGCGATGAGGACGTCGTTGTTCATCACAGCGTAGGCCCGGGCCACCATCAGATCCAGGGTCTGGCGCACGGCCGTCTCCGGGTTCACGCTCCGATAGGCGAAATAAGCGAACATGGTGCCCATTCCCATCAAGGTGAAGGCGGTGGGGAAGCCGAGCATGATCGCCACCACGATCATGGCGAGCATCAATAAACCCAGATGGCCGGTGGTCATTTCGGAAGGCGGGGGCATGATCATGAAGACGATAAACACCACCACCGCCATGATCGACAGTCCAAACCAAGCCTCTTTCTTCACTTCTCGTCCCCTTTCTTCGTTTTAATCAATTCGTCCAGTTTCTGGATGTCTTCGTCCTTTACGTGGACCATCTCCTTCAGCTCTTCGACGTCCACCTCCTCCACATCCTTTTCGCGAGAGGGCCACTGGCCGTTTTTGATGCAGCGAATACAACGGATCATTTCGACAAATCCCTGAAGCAAGATGATCCCTCCCGCGACCGGAATGACCGTCTTGAACCAGTAAAGAGGAGGTCCATCGGCGATGATGCTCGACCGCTCCCGGATGGCCCAGGATTCCCCGGCATAGATATAGCCGGCCCAACAGAGCCCCACGATGCCCGGGATGAAAAAGAGGGTATAGAGGATCAAATCGAGCGTGCCCTGGACCCTGGGGGGAAAGAACCGGTAGAGGACGTCCCCGCGGACATGGGCATTCGTCGCAAGCGTGTAGGCGCCTGCCATCATAAACATCGTCCCATACATCTGGAGCATGATGTCGAAGGCCCAGGGATGGGGAGAGCGAAGCACATAGCGGCTGAAGACCTCGAAGGTGATGAGGAAGGTAAGGGAGACGATGAGCCAGGAGAAGATTTTCCCGACCCACGTGCTGAACTCATCGATGAAGAGGAGTATTTTTTGCATGACCGTTCCCTTTTACAAAAAACATCCACCCGGACGCGGGCGGCGTCCGGGTGGATTGTGGGATCCTAACGAACCGATTACTTCTTCGCCGGGGCGGCCGGTTTGGCTTCGGGTTTCGCCGGAGCCTTTTCTGCGGGCTTGGGGGCTTCTCCGGGTTTCACCGCCGGTTTCGCCACGGGCGCCTTGGGTGCGAAGTAGTGTCGGTAGGCCATCTTTCGGTCTACGATGGTGTCCATCTCCCAGGCCAGGGCCCGTTTCGCAAAGGCGATCTGGGATTCGACGATCTCCTTGAAGAGGGGAACGTCGGCCGATTTTTTCTTGACGATCTCATCGTAGACCTCGAGCTGTTTCCGGAGGATGGCATCCGGCGTCTTGTAGAACTTCACGCCGTCTTTGGTCTGCATCTCGATGTAGTCTTTCGAATACCGGTCGATCGCCTTCCAGGACATATCGGCCGAGGCTGCCTCGACCGCATTCTCGATGATCGCTTTGAGCTTGTCCGGCAGGGCATCGTATTTGGTCTTGTTGAAGAGGATCTCGAACTGCTCGCCGTTCTGATGGAAGCTCTGGAGCATACAGACCTTGGAGACGTCGGGGAAGCCGAGCAGGCGATCCGAAGAGGCATTGTTAAACTCCGCTCCTTCGATGAGGCCGCGGTCCATGGCCGGGACGATCTCCCCTCCTGGCAGCGCGACGACCGAAAGGCCCATGGCGGTGAACAGGTCGACCGAAAGCCCCACCGTCCGATATTTCATGCCCTTCATGTCCTCCAACTTGGTGATCGGCTTCTTGAACCACCCCAAGGGCTGCGTGGGCATCGGTCCATAGAGGAAGGAGACGACGTTGGCACCGATGGAGGCATAAATTTTGGCCAGGAGTTCCTTGCCTCCGCCATATTTGTGCCATGCCAGTAACATGTTGGCATCCATTCCGAAAGCCGGACCCGACCCCCAGAGGGCTAAAGCGTTCTGTTTCCCATAATGGTAAACGAGCACGCCGTGGCCTCCATCGAGGGTTCCCTTGGAGACCGCGTCGAGCAATCCGAAGGCAGGGACCACGGCGCCCGCAGGCAACACCTCGATCCGGAGTTCGCCGCCGGTCATGTCGTTTACTTTCTTTGCAAAGTCGAGGGCGAACTCATGGAAGATATCCTTGGCAGGCCAGGTGGACTGCCAGCGGAAGTTGATCGGGGTGGCTGATTTCACAATGGCGGGGAATCCCACCGTCGCGGCAGCCCCTGTGACCGCAGCCGCCTTGAGGAAATGACGGCGCGTGACCTTCTCCTCTCCTGTTTTCTTCAATTTTTCGGTCATACACTCCTCCTTTAAATAGAATACGAATCCCTCCGATTGGCCCTAAAAACCCGACATGGATGATCCAAGAGAAGCTCCAAGCCCGTCCAAACCGGACTCACCCTTCACCTCCTTTCGATTCGATTCTTTGCCGTTTTTTGAAGGTCCTTAAGCATCGCCTCTTCTATAGGATATTTCCCTATCGAATTCAAGATGGCCGCAAAAAGCGGTTCTTGGGGTTGAAAAGGGAGGAAAGAGGTTGCCGGATGAACAGGGTTTAAGAATTGGCCTGACCAATGTTTTATTAATCTTCGGGGGGGCATTGTGAATAAATCCTTAACATTATGAGATTTTTTTGTCAAGGGAAAAAGTTTCAGGCAAGGCCTTTTTCATCCGAGGGGCGAATGAAGAAGGGGTCCCGACCTGATTCTGGATGTTTTTATCCAAATTCATTTTGAAATTTCAGTAAGTTAATTCTATCGCAGAAATGGGCCAAAATTTTCCCTGAAAGGTGGGATACCAAGCGCTCGATGTTGGCTCCGAAGGAATTTTCTCGTTCTGACCCAGAAATCCTATCCAAATCGGGAGGGATTCGAGGATAGTGGAAAAATGGTCAGACCAATTAATTTTTGTTGACAAAAAGGTTCCGATTTGTTATAAAGGGAAAAATTTTATCATCAAGGTTTTTCTGCCTCGAGTCCGTCTGGAAGGTTTTAACTGAAACCCGAGAGGAGGTTTTTATGGCTCGATTGTACGAGTATCAGGGGAAGCAATTGTTGAAGACCGCCAAAGTGGCCGTGCCTCAGGGAGAGGTGGCGACCACCCCCGAGGAGGCGAGGAAGATCGCCGAAAAGATCGGAAGGCCTGTGGCGATCAAGGCCCAGATCTGGGCAGGGGGCCGTGGAAAAGCAGGTGGCATCAAGTTCGCCTCTTCGCCGGAGGAGGCGGAGAAGGTCGCAAGCGAGTTGCTCGGCTCCAAGCTCAAAGGGCTGACGGTTGAGAAGGTCCTGGTCGAGGAGAAGCTCGATATCGACCAGGAGTATTATGCCGGGGTCATCATCGACGCCTCCCGGGAGGTCCGTGCGCCGGTGGTGATGTTCAGCACCGAAGGCGGGGTGGAGATCGAGTCGGTCCCCTCGGAAAAGATCTCCCAGATGACGGTCAATGTGCTCAGGGGTTTCAAACTCTATGACGCCCTGAACCTCGCCGTGAGTCTGAAGGTCCCCAACAAACACCTTCAGGGGGTGGCCCAGGCCATCATGGGTCTCTTTCAAACCTTCAAAAACTATAACTGCCGGACCGCAGAGATCAATCCCCTTGTCCTGACAAAGGACGGAAAGATCCTTGCGGGAGATTGCCGGATGGCCATCGATGACTCTTCGGTCTTCCGCCATCCCGAGCTGGGGATCGAGGTGGCACGGGAATCTGCCACGCCCCCTACCGAACTGGACAAGATCGCCTGGAAGATCGAGGAGGATGATCTCCGGGGCACCTGCTACATCGCTCAGATGGCCGAGGACATCAAGGAGCTCAATTACGTGGGATACCACGGGATCGGCGGCGGTGGGGCGATCCTCGGCGTGGATGCCCTGAACCGGCAGGGATTGAAGATCGCCAATTATGCCGATACGAGCGGAAACCCCACGGCCGCCAAGGTTTACCGGGCCGCCAAACTGATCCTCAACCAGCCCGGGATCGAGGGCTACATGTTGGGGGGCTTCATCGTGGCCAATCAGGAGCAGTGGCACCACGCCCATGGCGTGGTGAAGGCCCTCCGGGAGGAGATCCCCAAGAGGCCCGGCTTCCCCTGTGTCATCCTCCTCTGCGGGAACAGGGAGAAGGAATCGATGGAGATATTAAAGGAAGGGACGGCGGATCTTCCTGGCCGATTTGAATTCTATGGAAGCGACAAGGTTTATGAGACCGAATTTTTGGCCAAACGGATGAAGGCCCTGATCTTAGAATATCGGAAGGACCGCGGGATAAAGGAGGAGTAGGCCATGATCGAGTTTAAAGAGAGGACGATCAAAGTCATCATCGACGACAGCAAGTGCGCCGACTGTAAGACCCATGCCTGCGCGGCCGGCTGCAAGCTCTACGATCGTGGGATATTGGTGATCAAGGATGGGAAACCCGCCCTGAATGGGGATGCGGCCTATGCCGAGAGGACAGGAACGGAATGCCTGGCCTGTGAATATGAATGCTGGTTCCGGGGCAACAAGGCGATCAAGATCGAGGCCCCCATCCCCGGGTTGAAGGAGTATCTCGAAAAGCGCGGTTTGACACTATCGTAAAAAAGGAGTGACGTATGGCTATCTTGCTCGAAAAGAATACGACGGTTCTCGTTCAGGGAATTACGGGTCGAGAGGGTTCGGCCCGGGCCGTTTTTATGAAAAACTACGGGACCAAGGTCGTCGCCGGCGTCACCCCCGGACGGGGTGGGGAGGATGTTTCCGGGATACCCGTTTACAACACGGTGGCCGAGGCGGTCAAGGCCCATGGCCCCATCGATGCCAGCGTCACCTTCGTTCCCGGGCCTGGGCTGAAGGATGCCGTTTTTGAGGCGATCGACGGCGGCATCAAATTCATCGTGATGCCGGTGGAACGCGTCCCTCTCTACGATATTCTTGAGATGATGGCCTATGCCAAACAGCACGGGGTCCGGCTCCTCGGTCCCGGGTCGATCGGGATCATGAGTCCCGGCATCGCCGTGATGGGCTGGCTCGGTGGATCTCCGGATTTCGCCAAGAGGGTCTTCGTGCCGGGGCCGATCGGCGTCATCTCCCGAAGCGGGGGACAGTCGGGGACCGTTCCCTGGGCGATCAAAGAGGCCGGGATGGGGGTGAGCACGGTGGTCCACATCGGGACCGAACCGGTGATCGGGACCTCTTGCGGCGATCTCCTCCCCCTCTTTGAGAAGGACCCGGATACGAAAGCGGTGGCCATGTTCGGTGAGATCGGTGGCCCATACGAGGAGGAGGCCGCCGAGGCGGTCAGGAATAAAACCTTCACCAAGCCTTTGGTGGTCTATGTGGCAGGTGCCTGGGCCCCTGAAGGGATGCGGTTCTCCCATGCGAGCAGCATCATCGAGAGGGGGAGGGGCTCGGCCAAGGACAAGATCAAATCCCTCAAGGAGGCCGGAGTCCATGTGGTGGACCGACCCGACGAGATCGCTCCCACGCTGAAGAGGTTGCTGAACCTTTGAATCTCATTTCCAAGGCCTAACAAGGAGGTGTCCTATGACAGTCATGCGGTCAGTCTTTTACATTCCCGGCAATAACGAGAAGATGATCTCGAAGGCCCCTGAAATTCCGGCCGATATCATCACCCTCGACCTGGAGGACTCTGTGCCCCCGGCCGAAAAACCGAAGGCTCGGGAGATGGTGCGGGAGAATCTGAAATACGCTGGATCGGGCGGTTCGACGGTGTATGTCAGGATCAACAATTGGGAGACCCTGATGACCAACGACGACCTCGAGGCCATCGTCTACGAGGGGCTATCGGGCGTCTGTTTGGCCAAGTGCGGGGGGCCCGACCATGTCCAGCGCCTCGACTGGAAATTGGAAGAACTGGAGAGGCGAAGAGGCCTTCCCGTGGGGAGCATCGCCATCCAGCTTCTGATCGAGACCGCCAAAGGGGTCATCAACGCCTATCCATCGGCCATCGCGAGCAAAAGGGTCAACTCCCTCATCTTCGGGGCGGTGGATTATACGAAAGATATGAGGGTCAAATTGACGACCGAAGGGGAGGAACAGTTCTACGCCAGGGCCCATACCGCCGTGGCCGCGAGGGCGGCGGGCTGCATTGCGATCGATTGTCCTTTCGTGGCCTTCAAAGACACGGAGGCCTTCGAGAAGAATACCCGTTTCGGCCGACAGTTGGGCTATGAGGGGAGGATGCTCATCCATCCCAGCCAGATCGAACCGGCCCACCGGATTTACACCCCAGCCCCAGAGGATGTGGAGTGGGCGAAGGGGGTGGTCAAGGTCTTCGAAGAGGAGGGCATTGCCAAGGGAGTCGCAGCCGTCTCCTACCAGGGGAAGATGGTCGATACCCCGGTCTATGAGAATGCAAAGACCATCCTGGCCATCATGGCCGAGATTGAGGCCTTCGACGCCAAACGGAAGAAATGAAAGGCAATCCTTTTCGAAAGGGCAAGGCCCATCTCCCACCCTTTTACCCCCACCAACCCCGATGGGCCTTGTCCTTTTCGATTTTTGAGGGCAAGGGAGATGAGAATTGTCATCGTCGGGCAAGGGCCTTTCGGTGAGAAGGTGTTGGAGCGATTGCTCCAGAAGGGGGAGCAGGTGGTGGGCGTCTTCGCCCCTCCTGACAAGAGGGGAGAGCCGCTGAGAAAGCTGGCCGAGAAGTCCGGCATCCCCGCCTTTCAACCCTCCCTGATGAAAGCTCCAGAGGTGGAGGACCAGTTCCGCAGTTTGAGGCCCGACCTCGCCATCCTCGCCTTCGTCACGGATATCGTTCCAGAAAGGTTGCTGAACGTCCCCTCCATCGGGACGATCTGCTACCATCCCTCGCTTCTCCCGAGACATCGCGGGGCAAGTGCCATCAATTGGGCGATCATTCAAGGCGACACCCGCACGGGATTGACCATCTTTTGGGTCGATAAGGGGATCGATACCGGTCCCATTCTGCTTCAAAAGGAGGTGGAGATCGGCCCCGAGGAGACGACCGGGAGCCTCTATTTCAACACCCTCTTTCCGATGGGTGTGGATGCCATCGCCGAGGCCGTAGACCTCATTAAAGCGGGGAGGGCCCCTAAAATCCCCCAGGACCATTCGAAGGCCACCTATGAGCCTCCCTGCGACGACCGGGTGGCGGCCATAGACTTTGCAAGGCCCATCGGAGAGGTTTACAATTTAATCAGGGGCTGTGATCCGCAGCCAGGGGCCTACACCGCCTTCAGGGGAAAGAGGATCCGGTTGTACGAGGTTAAGAAAAGGGAAACCCCTTCCAAGGGAAGCCCGGGAGAGGTGGAGGCCATCGGAGAGAAAGGGCTGGAGATCGCGGTTCCGGGCGGAACACTCCTTATCGGGAAATTGAGGATCGATAAAGGGGAGAAGATCGGGCCCATGGAATTCGCCCAATCGGTGGGCTTAAAAGTGGGAGATCGGTTGGGGGAGTAAAAGGAGGTCGTATGAACCGCGAACAGAGGATCGAGGCGCTGGCCCAGATCGTGGGCAAGGAGAATGTGGCCCACTCGGAGACAGACCTGTTGCTCTATGGATATGATGCCTCCCTTTTCAAAGGGAAACCGGATTGCATCGTCTACCCGGGGTCGACCCAGGAGGTCTCCGAGGTCGTCAAGTTCTGCCATCGGGAGAAGATCCCCGTCATCGCCAGAGGCTCTGGGACCAACTTAAGCGGGGGCACCGTGCCCACCAACGGCGGGGTCATCCTCCATTTCTCCCGGATGAATCGGGTCCTTGAGATCGACATCGAAAACCAGCGGGCCGTCGTCGAGCCCGGCCTCTTCACCCTCGCTCTCAAAAACCAATTGGCCCGATTCGGGTTCGTCTATCAGCCGGACCCGGCCAGCGAGAAGGTCTCGACGTTCGGTGGGAATTTCGCCGAGAATTCGGGAGGGCCTCACTGCCTCAAATATGGGGTGACGACCAATCACGTCCTCGGAGCCGAGATCGTGCTTCCTGACGGGGAGGTGATCCAGGTGGGAGGGAAGGCCCTCGATAGCCCCGGGTACGACCTGACCGGATTGCTCGTCGGTTCTGAGGGGACCCTCGGGATCGCCACCAAACTGATCCTCCGGATCATGCCCAAACCCGAGGCCGTGAAGACGATGCTTGCGATTTACAACTCCCTCGAGGATGCGGGAAGGACCGTTTCGGCGATCATCGCCGAAGGCATCGTCCCCGCAACGCTCGAAATCCTCGACAAATTGACGATCAAGGCGGTGGAGGCCTCGGTGCGGGCGGGTTTCCCCCTCGACGCAGAAGCCGTTCTTTTGATCGAAATCGATGGACTCCAGGACGGCCTGGAGCGGCTCGCCCAGCGGATCATCGAGATCTGTTGGGCGAATCATGCCCGCGAGGTGAAATCGGCAAAGACCGAAGCCGAACGGACCCAGCTCTGGGCGGGCCGAAAAGGGGCCTTCGGGGCCGTGGCAAGGCTCCGGCCCAATTACCTCGTCTGCGACGGCACGGTGCCGAGGACCAAACTTCCCGAAGTCCTCGGCCGGGTCATGGAGGTCAGCCGAAAGTACGACCTTCCCATCGCAAACGTCTTTCACGCGGGCGATGGTAACCTCCACCCCCTCATCCTTTTCGATGAGAGGAATCCGGAGGAGCTGGAGAAGGTCCATCGTGCGGGATCCGAAATCATGAAGATCTGTGCCGAAGCGGGCGGGACGATCAGCGGCGAGCACGGGATCGGCACGGAGAAGATGAAGGAGATGTTCTTCATCTTCTCGGTCCAGGATATCGCCGCCATGAAGAAGGTGAAACGGGCCTTCGACCCCGAAGGAATTTTTAACCCAGGCAAGATCCTTCCCGAGGTTTCTGCCTGAGGGGTCTTGATGAGGAGAGGGACATGGTCAGAATGGGAGGACTCCTTCCCCAGTTGAAAGCGATCGTCGGAGAGGCCAACCTGATCGACGATCCCGATCGCCTGCAAACCTATGGAGTGGATGGGAAGAGGCCCAAAGCGGTCGCCCTGCCGGGGAGCCAGGAGGAGGTCTCGAAGCTCCTCGCTTTGGCCAATGATCACGGGCTGGCCGTGATCCCCATGGGGAGCGGGACGAAACGGGAGATCGGCGCCCTTCCCAAGAGGCTCGATCTGGTCGTCTCGACCCTCCGGCTCAACCGGATCACGGATTGCGATTGTGACAACCTCACACTGTCGGCCGAAGGGGGGCTCACCCTCGGCGAGGTCCAGAAGAGATTGGCCCGGGAGGGGAGGGGCTATTTTCTACCCCTCGATCCTCCCTTTTCAGAGAAGGCCACGTTAGGGGGCATTGTGGCCTCCAATGCGAGTGGACCCGGGCGGCTCCTCTATGGCACCGCGAGAGACCTGGTCATCGGCGCCAAGGCGGTCCTTCCGAACGGAGATCTGGTGGCCACGGGCGGAAAGACGGTGAAGAATGTTTCGGGCTACGATCTCTGTAAACTTCTGATCGGGTCCTACGGGACCCTCGGCATCCTCTGTGAAATCACCTTCAAACTCCTCCCCCTTCCGGAGAAGGCGGCTACCTTGGTCCTTCCCTATCCCGGCCTGGAAGGGGCGGTGGCATTCAGCCAGGAGATCCTTAGGTCCCAATATCTTCCCTCTTCGATGGAGATCCTCAATCCCTCGGCCGTTGAGAGGTTGAACTTGGAGGTTTCTTCGAAGGGATATTATCTTCTGGCCATCCGGCTGGAGGGAGTGGTCGAGGCGGTAGAACGACAACTTTCCGAGATGGGAGAGAAGGGGAGGCAGAAGGGGGCGATTTCCCAAGACGTCCTCCAGGGGGAAGCCCACGAGGCCTTCTGGGAGGCGATCCGGAATTTCCCCGAAAGGATGAGGGGAGAAGGAGGGAAGGGGATTCGCCTGAAGTCAAGCTTCCTGATCTCCCGGTGCGGAGAGGTGATGGCCCAATACGAACGGATCGGCCAGGACCATCGCCTCAATTGTGCCCTTCTCTGCCACTCCGGGAACGGGATCCTCTATACTTCCGTCTTTCCTGACGGGGGAAGAAGGGTATCGAAAAAGGCGGTTCTGGATGCGATCGGAGCATTTTCTTCGGTGGCCTCTCAATACGAAGGTCATCTCGTTGTGGAACGGTGTCCTTCCTCTTGGAAGGGGGAGATCGAGGTCTGGGGACCTCCCCGGAGCGATTACGGGATCATGCGGAGGCTGAAAGAGGAATTCGATCCCAAGGGCATCCTGAACCCTGGGCGGTTCATCGATGGCCTCTGAGAAGCGGCGAGGAGTGGGTTCATGAACGTGGAGGAGTTGAAAACCTTATTTTACGACGAAGTGGCCAAATGCAACCATTGCGGATTCTGCCTGGCCCACTGCCCGATCTACACGATCACGGGCCGGGAATGGGCAACGCCCAGGGGGAAGAATGCCCTGATCCGGGCGGTCATCGAGGGCAAGATCGACTGGACCCCCGAGATCGAAGCCACCCTCTTTCGGTGCACGGGTTGCCGGCTCTGCACCCAGACCTGTTTCCCGGCGGTCGAGACGAACCAGGGCGTCCTCGCAGGTCGGCAATGCCTCGTGAACCGGCGGCTCTATCCGAAGGTGATCGATCAGGTGACCGAGGCCTTGGAGACCCGCCATAATATCCTGAATGAACCCAACGAGAACCGGACTCTCTGGCTGGAAAAACTGGAGGGCCTTCCAGAGCATCGGTTTCAGAAGGAGAGGGCGAAGGTCATCTATTTTGTCGGGTGTGTTTCCGCTTTCTACCCCATGGCCCAGAAGATCCCCCAAACCTTCGTCCAGATCTTAAGCCGGGCCGGGGTCGACTTCACCCTTTTAGGGGGCGAGGAGTGGTGCTGTGGATTTCCCCTCATCCAGGCCGGGATGAAGGAGAAGATGGAGGAGTTGATCGAACACAACCAAGAGAGGGTGAAAGCCATAGGGGCGGAGACGGTGGTCTTCGCCTGCCCCTCCTGCTTCCATACGTGGAAGGAGAAGTATCGGACCGAAGCGGAACTCCTCCATTCGACCCAGTTCCTCGAGCGTTTGATCGGTGAGGGGAAGATTGTCTTTCGCAACGGCGTCGAACGGAAGGTGACCTATCACGATCCCTGCGATCTGGGGAGAAACAGCAAGGTCTTCGAGGCGCCGAGAAACGTCCTGAAGCAGATCCCGGGCCTGAATCTCGTGGAGCTTGAAGGGAACCGACAGTTGAGCGTCTGCTGCGGTGGGGGGGGAGATCTGGAGATGATCGATCCCAGCCTTTCCTCGGCCATCGCCCAGAAGAAGATCGAGGAGATCCAAAGAACCGGGGCGGACGAGGTGGTGACCTCCTGCCAGCAGTGCATCCGGACGATCTCCGGCTATGCCCGAAAGAACAAGATCAAATTGAAGGTGCGGGACATCACCGAGGTCGTTCTGGAGGCGATGGGGTAGGGTTTTGTCTGGCCTGATCCAGTAACTTTCTCAACGCCTCTTCGACTTCTTTGCCCGGCCTTTTGAGGGGCGATCTCGGATCGCCTCCGAAGTAGCCGTTTAGATCCATCGCCATCTTTAACCCGCCGATCCCGTAGGTGACCGTGACCGCCTTGGCCAGGGGCGTCAAACGGTTCTGCAGGGCGGCTGCCTCCTCCCATTTCCCCTGTTTGAAGAGGGTGAAGAGCCGGACGCATTCTTCGGGGATCGCGTTGGCCACCGCGAGGATCCCGCCCACGGCTCCGACGCAGAGGGCGGGAAAGAAGACCGGCGCCGAGCCCACGAAGACCGCAAATCCCTTCTTGGAGAGATGGACGATCTCGCTCAGCTGACCGATGTTGCCCGAGCTGTCTTTGATGCCCACGATATTGGGATGGAGGGAGAGTTTGGCCACCCATTCGGCGTCGAGGTTGATCCCCGTGAACTGGGGGACGTTATAAAGGAGGATCCCCATCTTGGAGGCATCGGCCACGGCGAGGAAGTGGTCGTAGAGGACCTGGGGCTTCATCGATCCTTTGAAGTAGGAGGGGGTGACGACCAACCCATAATCGGCTCCTGCCTGGGCGGCCTGATTGGTCAGACGGATCGTCTCGCGGGTCGATTCGGCGCCGGTGCCCACGATCATGACCTTTGATGAGGGAATCGATCTCCTCGAGACCTCGATCACCTTCCTCTTCTCCCTCTCGTTCAAATAGACGGCCTCACCGTTGGATCCGAGGACCAGGTATCCCGAAAGGCCGGTCCGATTCCACTTCTTGAAGTTCTCCTCCAGTCGCTTGGTGGAAAGGTTTCCTCTCTCAAAAGGGGTCGTAATGGGAGGGATGACACCGCCGAGTTTCATCAGGCTCTCCTTGGTAAGGGGGGATGGGACATCTCCGGGTCCCATTATAAGAGAAAAGAGATCTTAAATCCAACCCGATGCGGGGTTAGCCTTCTGCTCCTCGACCAAGATTCCCATTTCTCCCCCTTTGGTTGGATTCAAACCTTAACCGAAGACACACAATCCTAACCCCATCTTCAACAAACTGTAACATGCATGGGTTAGCCTCGGTTTTAAATTTTCATGAAAGGAGGCGGTGAAATGGATCGAGCGAAACTCATCTCCCTATTATTCATCTCAACAACGCTGTTGACCTTCCTTTCCCCGGCCATGGCACAAAAAATCGAGCTTCAGTTCTGGCACGGGCTGGCCCAACCCTTGGGAGGGATTCTCGAAAAGATCGTTGCCGACTTCAATGCCTCTCAGAACCTCTATCACGTGAACGCCACTTTCAAAGGTTCTTATCCGGAGACGATGGTGGCGGCCATTGCCGCCTACCGGGCCGGCAATGCCCCCCATATCGTCCAGATGTTCGAGGTGGGTACCGCCACCATGATGGCGGCCCGGGAGGCCATCAAGCCTCTGTACGAATTGATGAAGACGACCGGGGTGCCTTTCGATCCTAAAATCTACGTTCCTGCGGTCCGGGGTTATTACAGCCTCCCGGATGGCCGGATGATGTCCACTCCCTTTAACAGTTCCACCGCCGTCATGTTCTATAATAAAGATGCCTTTCGAAAGGCGGGCCTGGACCCCGAAAAACCCCCTCGAACCTGGGCCGAATTGCGTTCCTATGCCCAGAAGATCCGGGCAGCCAATGCGGCCAATATCGGATTCACCTGCGCCTGGCCCACCTGGACCCAGTTCGAGCAGTTCAGCGCAATTCATGATGTCCCCTTTGCCTCAAAGGCCAATGGCATGGATGGCCTAGATGCGGTCTTGATGATCAACAGCCCTCTTCATATTCGCCATGTGCAGACCCTCATCGATATGCAGAAAGAAGGCTCTTTCAAATACGGGGGTAGGGATTCGGCAGGAGACGCCCTCTTTCCCTCCGGAGAGGCCGCGATCATCCACGCCTCTTCGGGATTGCGGGCTCGCATATTACGGGAGGCCAAATTCGAATGGGGAGTGGCCACGCTCCCTTACTATGAGGATGTCAAGGCCGCGCCCAAGAACTCCATCATCGGGGGAGCCAGTTTCTGGACCATGACGGCTCCCAAGAGGACCGCAGAAGAATACAAGGGGGTGGCCGAGTTTTACCGTTTTATCAGTCAACCGGAGGTGGTGGCCAAGTGGCACATGGAGACGGGCTTCCTTCCCATCACCTTTGCCGGTTATGAGAAGGTCGTGGCCTCGGGCTATTACAAACAGAATCCGGGAGCCGACCTGCCCTTCCGTCAGCTCACCCGGACCGAGCCCACCGAGAATTCCCGGGGGTTGAGATTGGGCAACATGCCGGAGATCCGGGTCATCATCCAGGAAGAGTTGGAAAAGGCCTTACAGGGACAGCAGACCGCAGCCGAGGCGATGGATAACGCCGTCCGGCGCGGCAATGTGGTCCTCCGAAACTTCGAACGGCTCCACCGTCAGTAAACGATCGATTTCAAGGACTCCTTAGGGGGGCACCCCATGGGCCCCCCTTGGCAAGGATGGGGATGCAGCGTCGTGTCATTTTCCACAACAAACTCCTTCCCTATGTGCTCTTGGCCCCCCAGATTTTGCTCACCCTCCTCTTCTTTTTCTGGCCCGCCTTTCAGGCCGTTTTCCAATCCGTTTTTATCCAGGACCCTTTTGGACTGAGGGCGACATTCGTCGGGATGGAAAATTTTAAGGCCATCCTCTCCGATCCGTATTATCTTCATTCCGTTCGAGTCACCCTCATCTTCGCCTTTGCCGTGACGGCGATCGCCATGGCAAGCGCCCTCTGGCTTGCCGTGATGGCCGATAAACAGATCAAAGGTGCGGGGATCTACAAGACCCTTCTCATCTGGCCATACGCCGTGGCCCCTGCCGTGGCCGCTGTGCTCTGGCTGTTCATCTTCCATCCTTCCATCGGAATCCTGGGACGGGTTTTGCGAGAGCTGGGAATCCTCTGGGACTACAAGCTCAACGGCACCCAGGCCCTGTTCCTGGTGATCCTGGCCGCCTCCTGGAAGCAAGTCAGTTATAATTTCCTCTTTTTTCTCGCAGGGCTTCAGGCCATTCCCAAATCGGTGTTGGAAGCGGCCTCGATCGATGGGGCCGATGAACGGAAACGTTTCTGGACCATCGTCTTTCCGCTTCTCTCCCCGACCACCTTCTTTCTCCTGATGGTCAATCTGGTCTACTCCTTCTTCGATACCTTCGGGGTGATTCATGCCCTGACTGGCGGAGGGCCTGGCAAGGCCACCGAGACGCTCATCTACAAGGTCTACTCCGACGGGGTCATCCATCTCGACTTAGGGGGGTCCTCCGCCCAGTCCGTCATTTTGATGATGATCGTGATCGCCTTAACCGCGATTCAATTTCGTTACGTGGAAAGGAAAGTCCACTACGGATGAAAGGGTCCCGGCCACGGGCCAACTGGAAGTCCCATTTCTTTCTCCTCGTCGGGGTGGCGGTCCTGGCCTTTCCTGTATATGTGGCCTTTGTGGGCTCGAGCTGGGATGCGGCAACGATCGCCCGGGGAGAGATGCCCCTGAAGCCTGGCCCCCACCTGCTGGATAACTATCTTCAGGCCTGGGGGAAAGGGGCGGGCCAACGGGTCTGGGGGGTTCCGGTCGCACGGATGATGTTCAATAGCCTGGTCATGGCCGTGGCCATCACCTTCGGCAAGATCGCCATTTCCATCCTCTCCTCCTATGCGGTCGTATTCTTCCGTTTTCCTGGCCGGATGTTCTTTTTCTGGATGATCTTCGTCACCCTCATGCTGCCGGTAGAGGTGCGGATCATCCCTACCTATAAGGTGATCTCCGATCTGGGGATGATCAATTCCTATCTGGGGTTGACCATTCCCCTGATGGCCTCTGCCACGGCCACGCTCCTCTTTAGGCAGTTCTTCCTGACCATCCCGGACGAGCTCGTGGAGGCGGCCCGCATCGACGGGGCAGGGCCGATGAGGTTTTTCTGGGATACCGTTCTGCCCCTCTCCCGGACCAACATCGCGGCCCTTTTCGTCATCATGTTCATCTATGGGTGGAACCAGTACCTTTGGCCCCTTCTGATCACGACCAGCAAAGAGATGGGCACAATCGTCATCGGTATTGTCAAGATGATCGGCACGGGAGATGCCCAGACCGACTGGCAGATCATCATGGCGGCCACCGTCTTTGCGATGATGCCGCCCGTCATGGTGGTGATCTTTATGCAGCGATGGTTCGTCAAGGGGTTGATGGAAACGGAAAAGTGAGAAGGGACGGTTTTATGAGAAACGTCGCGGTCCGTCTCGTGAATATCAAAAAAGATTTCGGCAAGATACGGGTCATCGAAGGGGTCAGCTGCGAAATCAAAGAGGGGGAATTTATCGTGATCTTAGGCCCTTCGGGATGCGGAAAGTCCACCCTGCTTCGGATCATCGCCGGGCTTGAAACGGCCACCGAGGGAGAGGTTTTCATCGGGGGGAAACTGATGAACCAGGTGGAACCCAAGGACAGGAATATCGCCATGGTCTTTCAGAATTATGCCCTCTATCCCCACATGACCGTTTACGATAATATGGCCTATGGCCTCAAGGTGCGGGGGATGGCCAAGGAGGAGATCGAAGCCCGGGTTAAAAAGGCTGCCGATATCCTGGGATTGGAGGGGTTGATGAACCGCAAACCCCAGCAGCTCTCCGGGGGTCAGAGGCAGCGGGTGGCGATGGGCCGGGCCATCGTCCGGGAACCCTCGGTCTTCCTCTTTGACGAACCCCTCTCCAATCTCGATGCCCAGCTCAGGGTTCAGATGCGACTCGAGATCAAAAAGCTCCATCAGTCGGTGAAGACGACGAGCATCTATGTCACCCACGATCAGGTTGAGGCCATGACCCTGGCGGACCGGCTCATCGTGATGAACGCGGGCCGTTTCGATCAGGTGGCCACCCCCCTCGAGGTCTACCACCGTCCCGCGACCCTCTTCGTCGCAGGCTTTATCGGATCTCCCGCCATGAACATGATAAAGACGGAGCTTTCTCCATCGGGTGCTGCGGTAAAAATTCCCGGGGGACCCTGGTTGCCCCTCGCCCGCCCCATCCGCCTGGCCAAAGGAAGGGAAGTGATCGTGGGATTGAGACCGGAGCATGTCCTTCTTTCTCGGGAGGGATCCGCTGCCCTCACCCTCCACGTGGATGTGGTGGAGGTGTTAGGAGCCGATACCATTGTGCATGGCACGTTAGTGAAGGGTCAGGCTTTGACGATAAGGCTTCCCGGGGGTATAAAGATCAAAGGAGGAGAGCGGCTCCATCTGCAGACGGAGGCCGATCGTCTTCACCTCTTCGACCCGGAGACCGGCCAGAGGCTTAATTAGAGCCCCTTCCTCGCCCAGGCCTTCCGGGGACGGGGATTCCCCAAAAAGCCGGTTTAAAATCCCATCTTGGAGGACCAATCCCTCAAGTTTGGGTCGTTTTTCGGGAAGCGGCATGTCAGGCTTTTCCAAGAGTCCTAAAGAACTTTTGAAACTTAGGCCATGGGCGGGTAAATTCGAGGTGGTGGTCGTTGCCCACCGGGGTTTTTCGGCGGTGGCCCCGGAGAATACCCTCGCCGCTTTTGAACGAGCGATCGAAGTGGGGAGCGACATGATCGAGCTCGATGTCCGCCTCTCAAAGGAAGGCGAGGTCGTGGTGATCCATGATGAAACGCTTAAACGGACGACGACGGGCCAGGGGAGGGTGATCGACCAGACGGTTGGAGAGCTAAAATCGGTGGACGCCGGTTTTAAATTCGATCCCTCTTTCAGGGGCGAGCGGATTCCCAAACTCAGCGAGGTTTTGGAATTGTCTCGGGGAAGGATAAGGGTCAACATCGAATTGAAGATAGGAGACTATCGTCCGTGGACGATTCTATATTTAACAGATCGGGTCCTCGCCGAGGTGGAGCGCCTCGACATGCTCGATCAGGTGATCCTCTCCTCCTTCGATCCCCATCCACTTGAATGGGCCTTGAACCTGCGTCCCTCCATTGCCGTGGCCTATCTCTACAGCCGGCCCTGGACTCATCCTCGGGAGGTGACCGGGGGAAGGCCCTTTCCCATCCTCCATTGCTTCAAGTCGGTACTGACCAAGGAGAATATCCTCCGGGCTCATCAAGAAGGAATCGGAATAGGCGTCTATACCCTCAATACCGAAGAGGAGATGGCGAGGTTCGTGGAGATGGGCGTGGATGCCATCATCACGGATCATCCGGACCGGCTCATTCGCCTCCTGAAAAAGGAACCTCCTTAACCCCCTTTGACCGAAGGGGAGGGGTTCTTGCTTGGCAGCCTCCGTTCAGGGAAGCCCGGCAACCGCCCTCGGGTGTGCCTTCCTGTGCGGCCTCTCCTTCGGTTTCTGGAAAGATGGAGGGAAGGGCATCTCCCCTTGAGGCAGATCAGGAGAGGATGATCGTCGTTCCGCCGATCCCCCAGCAGTAGTAAGAGAAGAGGGAAAGCTTTCCAAATCGAATCACCCTCATCAGGAAGGCGAGGGCGAGAAGGCCGGTCAGGAAGGCGATCCCTGCGGCCACGGATGCGGCCTGGAATTCGGCGAAGGAGTTCACTTCACGGAGTTCTAAAACCGTGGCCCCCAAAATGGCCGGGATCGAAAGGAGAAAGGAGAACCTTCCTGCCCACTCCCGATTCAACCCCAAAAAGAGGCCCGCGGCGATGGTCGCTCCCGATCTCGAGATGCCTGGGAGGAGGGCGATCCCCTGGGCGGTTCCGATCAGGACGGCATCAACCCACCTCATTTCGGTCGCCCCTTTTTTCCCATTTTGAAACCACCGGGTCAGAAAAAGCATCGCCCCCGTGATCAGGAGCATCCCGGCCGCCCATTTGGGTTGGATGAAGAGGGGCTCGATCCGGTCCTTGAGAAGGACTCCCATGAGGCCCGTCGGAAGGGTGGCAACGGCGATCAGGGCAAAAAGCCGCGTGCCAGGGCCCCCCTTCCTTTTTTTCAAGAGGGCCGATCCCGTTTGGACCAAAAGGATCTGAAGGTCGTTCCGGAAGTACAGGACGACCGCGAGGAGGGTCCCGAAGTGGACCATCACATCGAAGAAGAGGTGGGGTTCTTTCATCCCGAAGAGAGACTGGAAGAAGACGAGATGGCCTGAGCTGCTGATGGGAAAAAACTCGGTCAGCCCCTGAACGATGCCGAGGAAGGCCGCCTCAAAGAAGGTCATCGCCTCTCTCATGCCCCCACATCTCCGATGGCCTTCTGGACCTTCTCCTCGACCAGCCTCTTGATCTCCTCCAGCCTCTTTTCGGTGGAGGCCTCGAATCGGAGGACGAGGACCGGCTGGGTGTTGGAGGCTCGCAGAAGTCCCCAGCCGTCATCGAACTTCACCCTCACCCCGTCCACATCGATGATGGGATAGTCCTTCTTCAGGGCCTCCTTCACCTTCTCCACGACCTTGAATTTGATCTCGTCCGGGCAGGAGACCCGGATCTCGGGGGTGATGTGGGTTCGAGGGACATCGGAGAGGAGACCGGAGAGCCTCTGATCGGTATTGGAGAGCAGTTCGAGGAGCCGGCAAGAGGCATAGATGGCATCGTCGTAGCCGAAGTACCGGTGGGCGAAGAAGATATGTCCGCTCATCTCTCCTCCCAGTGCGGCCTTCTCCTCCTTCATCTTCTCCTTGATCAGGGAGTGACCGGTCTTCCACATGATCGCCCGGCCCCCGTGTTTCTCAATGTCTTCGAAGAGGGTTTGAGAGCATTTCACCTCTGCGACAAAGGTGGCGCCCTTCTGCTCCTTGAGGATTTCCCTGGCGAAGAGTATCATCAGCTGGTCGCCCCAGATGATCCTCCCTTGGTCATCCACGACGCCGATCCGGTCGGCATCGCCATCGTAGCCGATCCCGACCTCGGCCCCTGTTTTTAATACCCTATCGATCAAATCCCTCAAATTTTCTGGGATTGTGGGATCGGGGAAATGGTTCGGGAACCGGCCGTCGATGTCGCAGTAGAGTTCTTCCACATCGCAGCCCAGCTCCCTGATCAGGGGAGCGGCCACGACGCCTCCCGTCCCGTTTCCTGCGTCGATCACCACCTTCAACCGTTTTGAAAGACGGATGTTCTTTTTGATGAACGCTTGGTAGGCCGGGATGATGGGGAACTCCGAAAGGCGTCCCTGGCCCGAGACGAAGTCTCCCGACTCGACCAGGCGGCCCAATTTCTGGATCTCCTCGCCGAAGATGGTGCTCTTCCCCACGGAGACCTTGAATCCGTTGAACTCCGGCGGGTTGTGGCTGCCGGTGACCATCATCCCCCCCTCTCGATCGAGATGGAAGATCGAAAAATAATAGACGGGGGTGGGACAGACCCCGATGTTGACCACATCGCAACCCGTCGAGAGGAGCCCCTCGATCAGGGCCTCGCAGAAGGCCTCGGAGCTGAGCCTCCCGTCCCTTCCGACGACGAGCGATTTTTTGCCAAGGCGATTCATGTAAGTTCCAAACCCCCTCCCCAACCGCCTGACGATCTCAGGGGTCAGATCCTTATCCACGAGGCCTCGAATGTCGTATTCACGATAAATCTGGGGATTGATCTTCATGGACGCCTCCACCTTTCCCGATAAAGGTTGTGAAGGGAAATGGGACGATACGGACACGATCGGCCCTCTGCCGCGATCATGAATACGTTATCTCATTTCTCGCAAACATTCAACCCGCCGGGTTTCTTTGACTTTTCGGGGGGGATAGGCTAAATTACCAAAGCCGAGGAAAACTTATGGAGATCAAAGCCATCCGCGGATTTAATGACGTCCTTCCTGAGGAAGTTGGAAAATGGCAGTTTGTTGAGGCCACGGCGAGGGAGGTCTTCGGGGGATTCGGGTTTTCAGAGATACGTATCCCCATTCTGGAACGGACCGAACTCTTTGCCCGCGGGATCGGAGAGGCCACGGACATCGTCGAAAAGGAGATGTATACCTTCATCGACAAAGGGGGGACGTCCTTGACCCTTCGGCCCGAGGCGACGGCCTCGATGGCCCGGGCCTACCTCGAACACAGGCTCTACACCTTCGATCCGGTCGCCAAGCTCTACTGCATCGGCCCGATGTTCCGTTACGAGAGGCCCCAGAAAGGCCGCTACCGTCAGTTCCACCAGATCGATGCCGAGGTCTTCGGCGTGGCCAACCCTGTGGTCGATGCCGAGGTGATCCTCATGCTCGTCCATTTTCTGCGGAAGGTGGGGCTCGAGAAGCTTGAACTCCAGATCAATTCCTTGGGGTGTCGGGAGTGCCGGCCTGGGTATCGGGAGCGGTTAAAATCCTATCTATCCGAAAGGGCGTTTCGGCTGTGTGAAGATTGTCAGAGGCGCCTCCAGACCAACCCCCTCCGCATCTTCGATTGTAAGGTCCAGGCCTGTCAGGAGGCCATCGCCGAGGCTCCCAAGGTGAGCGAATTCATCTGCAGGGCCTGCGAAGACCATTTTGAGAAGGTGAAGGCGTATCTCTCGACCGCCGGGCTCGACTATGTCCTGAACCCGAGGATGGTTCGGGGCCTCGATTATTACACCCGCACGGCCTTCGAGGTCATCTCCTACGATCTGGGCGCCCAGAATGCCGTGACGGGAGGAGGCCGCTATGACAACCTCTTTCAGGAGATCGGCGGGCTCGACATCCCCGGCATCGGATTTGCGATTGGCATGGAGCGGTTGATCTCGCTCCTGCCACCGGAGAGGTCCTTTAACCGGGGGCTCGATCTTTTCATCGCTGCCCTTGGGAAGGAGGCCGAGAGGGAGGCCTTCCGTCTTGCAAACCAATTCCATCTGGAAGGGATCCGGGCCGAGTTCGACTACGAAGGGAAGAGCCTGAAGAGCCAGATGAGGCGGGCCGATAAATTAGGGGCCAGATATGTGCTCATCTTAGGGGAGGAGGAGATGAAACGGGGGAGGGCGATCCTGAGGGATATGGCCGGCAAATCTCAGGAAGAAATCCCCCTGGAGGATCTATCGGGGAGGGTCAAAGATAAGATTCAAAAGGGTTGATTCCTCTTGCGTTTGGTGGTATATTTTAGTCGTTTGCGAAGAACGACAGACCTTCCTCTCCGAGCGTTCGCTGGGGGATCGTTCAACGGCAGGACAACGGACTCTGACTCCGTGAATCGAGGTTCGAATCCTCGTCCCCCAGCCACTTACATCCGACATCCAGATCCATCCCCATTCACGCCACGAATCGAAACGGAAGGGAGCGAAGGGCAGAGATGAAAGCACTTGTCCTTGCCGGGGGTTCTGGAACCAGGCTCTGGCCCTTGAGCCGGAGAAACTATCCCAAGCAGTTTCTCAAACTCCATGAAGGCAAATCCCTTTTGAGACAGACGGTGGAGAGGCTTGCCAAAGTTCTCTCCTTCGATGAGATCGTGGTGATCACCAACAAGGAATATCAATTCTACGTCAAATCCGATCTCCCCGAGATCCGGCACCTCCTCTTCGAGCCGGAGGGCAGGAACACGGCGCCCGCGATCGCCCTGGGGATCCGGTACTGTCTCGAACGGCTCGGGTGCGGGGAGGAAGAGGTCCTCTTCCTCTCCCCCTCCGACCATATCCTTCGTCCCGAAGAAGAATTTATCCATTACCTCAAAAGGTCTGAGGAGGTTGCCCGCAAGGGGGCCGTGGTGACGTTTGGAATCAGGCCGAATCGGCCTGAGACCGAATACGGGTATATCAAGGTTCGGGTGGATGGGACAGAGGGTGGGCAGGCCACCGACCAGGGCTCCCCTACATTTTCCGAAAGGCCAAGGGAGGCCCAGGGTCCCTTTCCCGTGGAGCGTTTTGTAGAAAAGCCCGATTACGAAACGGCCAAACGTTACGTGGAGGAGGGGCACTACTACTGGAATTCGGGAATGTTTGCCTTTCAGATCGGGGTCATGAGGGAGGAGATCGAAAGGTACGCTCCCGCGATCGGGGAGATCCTCCAGAAGGATGTCGAGACGATGATCGCCCAGTTTCACCGGATGCCCGAGATCTCGATCGACTACGCCGTGATGGAGAAATCAAACCGCGTCTGGATGCTTCCCCTCGGGCTCTACTGGAACGACGTCGGGTCCTGGGACTCCCTGCACGAAGTTCTACCGCGAGATTCAATGGGGAATGCTACGGTGGGGGAGGTCCTGACGCTCCAGGCCCGGAACTGTCTGGTCTTCGGCAGCAAACGGCTTCTGGCGTTAATCGGCCTGGAGGATGGCGTCGTCATCGACACAGAGGATGCCGTTTTGGTGGCCCGGAAGGGAGAGGCGCGGAGGGTGCGGGAGATTGTCGCCCAGCTCAGGGAAGCTGGCAGGAGAGAGGTCTCCGAGCATGTGACCAACTATCGGCCCTGGGGGAGTTATACGGTTCTTGAAAGGGGGCCTCGTTATAAAATTAAACGGGTGGTGGTCAATCCGGGACAGCGGCTCAGCCTCCAGACCCATGCCCACCGGTCCGAACACTGGGTCGTGGTCCAAGGGACGGCCCGGGTGACGATCGGCGAGAGGAGTTTCCTGGTCCACGAGAACGAATCGGCCTTCGTGCCGAAATCGACCCTTCACCGGCTCGAAAATCCCGGGAAGATCCCAGTGGAGATCATCGAGGTCCAGAACGGCGAATACCTCGAGGAGGACGACATCGAGCGCTTTTCCGACGACTACGGCCGTTCAGGCCTTCTCCCTTCTCAAAATCCCTGAGGGCCCTTCTTCAAGGGGATTTCCTAAACCACCTTCATTCGCCTTTCGAGAGGGAAGCCCTGATAAGCCATCCGCGTGTAATGGGCGATCACCTCCGCCACTGCCTTCTCGTCCCGCTGACGGGTATCGATCTCTATGAGATGAAAGGCGCTTTTGTTCTGGGCGATTTCGAGGGTTTGGCGAAACTTCTGGTCGAGCACTTGGAGCGTCGCCTCATGTTCATGGAGGTGGAGCCAATAGTCCCTTCCATAAGTCGTCTCGGGATGATCTATGGAAATCCTTTTATAAATCCGCTCGATCGCCATTTGGATAGGGGTGTCCAGGAAGAAATAGAGATCCCGGAAGGGTAACCCGGAACATTTTTGGGCCCACATCAATTTCTTTGCCACATCCATCTTTCGACTGATCGTTGGATAGTAAAAGTGGCTATAGACGACCGGATCGATGATCATACAGCGGGTGGTCATGATCAAAACCGGTCGGTACCTTCGAATCATGTAAGGTTCAAGCCACCCCTGGAAGAGGACAAAAAGGAATCGGGTCAGGCCGATCCATGTTCTTCTTCGGGTGGCATCGACCCTTTTAAACAATTTTTCAAAAAAATCGGCTATTTTGGGAAGACAGGGGGTGATCCCCCCTTGATAGATGAAAAAAGGATTCCTCCCCGTTTTACAGATGGAGAATCGGTGGCTGAGATTTTGGATGGCCTTCAGGGTCGTTGTGCTTTTCCCGGACCCATCGATCCCGACGATGGATATCCGAAACGGATCCATTTAAGGATTCCTCCTGTAAACGATCACCTTTTCCATGGATTCTTCCCCGAATCGCCCCAATTCGACAAATCCCTCACGGAGGGCATCCCACCCAGAAGGGTCCTTCTGGGCCTCTCGCTCTCGAAGGACCAGATAGAAGCCATTCCGTTCTTTCATCCAACCGATGGCTTGTTCAATCTTTATCCTATCCAAATCGAGAAACTCAAATCCCCCTTCGGCATAGTAGGCCACCCTCGGGATCGTTGTAAACAAGGTTTTCCCCCTCCCCAGATGTTCCTTTATCCATATCCCCGCCCACTTCTCTGGCAGCCGCTCGTAACGCTGAGGTTTAAGGGTCTTGGGAAGGAGGATCGCTGTGATGAGCATCAGTAGAGTTGTCCAGAGGAAGATCCCTCTCGTTTTGGGGCTTAAGTGGGAGAGCCGCCCGTTCGATTCGACTTTACGCCTCAACCCCTTGGAAAAGGCCTCCAAACCGAAGCCCACCCAATAGATTGAAAAGAGAAGTAACGGGAGGACATGCCGTCCACTAAAGTGGAAAGCCTGGATCCCCCCTTCGTTTCCCCATACCGTAATGTTAAGAGCGAGAAGAAAGAGAATCACATAATGGAGCACAAAACAGAAAAACAGAAAGCCTTCCCCATTCCTAAAAAGGTTGGATCTCCTCGAAAGCCCCCCCAAGAGCAGAAGGAGAAGATAGAGGGGGTGATAAACTCCCACCACCTCCTGGTTCACCTTTTTTAAGGCGAACAGCCCTCTGTCCAATAGGGGGGGGCGATCCCCCTCCCCTCCCAGACCGAATAATTCGAAGATGGATTTGGTCTTACTTAGGGTCCATTCTCCCGTGATCTCCTTTAGGGAAAGGAGGTAAGGGAGGGAGAGGACAAGGGCCGATAAGCTCAAAAAGGAGAGGGCGATCCATCGGTCCAACGGTTTCGAAAAAGGCTTCGCCCAAAAAATATAAAAAAAGGTGACGAGCAAGACTTCCACTCCATCAGGCCTGACGAGATAGGCCGGAAGAGACCAAAGCGGAATGAGCAAAAAAGAGAATTTTTCTTCCCTGTGGAGGGTTCTCCAGGTCAACCAGAGAGCCATGGCGAGGAAGAACAGATAGGTGGATTCTTTGAGAACATCCGCAGAGAATCTCCGGATAGAGGGATGAAGGGCCAAAAGCAGGGTCGAGAGGAAAGCCACCCTCTGATTGAACAATTGCTTGCCCAGGAAATAGAGGGGGAAGACCAGGAGGAGGCCCATGAGCGAGGCCACCAACCTTCCTGCGATTTCCATATCCGGGATTAACGACGAGGCGAGGGCCATGAGAAAAGGGTAGAGCGGTTGTTGTCCCGTTGTTCTCAAGGCCTCACGAAAGGTTCCCGTGCCAAAGGCTTTGGCCAGAGGGATGTACTGAAAGGCCCCGTCCAACGAGATGACGTAGGTTCGAAAGAAAAGGTAGAGACTTAAAGGGAAAGAGATCAGGAGGAGGAGAATGAGATAGCCTCGGTCGTTTTTCATCCGGCACCAAATCCTCAAGGGGTCGGACACCTAATAAGCAGACTTGCTAAAGAAGCCTTTCCACAACGTCATCAATAGGATTTTCAGATCGAAACCGATGGACCAGTTCTGGATGTAATAGAGGTCGTATTCGATCCTTTTTTCGATGGAGGTATTGCCTCTCCAACCGTTGATCTGGGCCCATCCCGTCATCCCCGCCTTGATCTTGTGTCGCAACATGTAGGAGGGGATTTTCTTTCTAAATTCCTCCACGAATTGGGGCCGCTCCGGTCTGGGGCCCACCAGGCTCATCTCTCCTTTAAGCACATTTATTAACTGGGGGAGTTCATCCAGGCTGGTCTTTCTCAAAAAAGCGCCCAGCTTCGTCCTTCGGGGATCGTTCGGGGATGCCCAGATCGGGCCGGTCTCTTTTTCGGCATCCATCCGCATCGTCCGGAATTTGAGGATTTCAAAGGGACGGCCGTCCATCCCCACCCGGGTTTGTCGGTACAGGACGGGACCCTTTGAGGTTATTTTAATCAGGAGACCGATGGCCGACATCAAGGGCGACAGGGCGAGGAGGATCAGACTTCCCAGGAGAAGATCGAGGAGTCTTTTGAAAACATATTCCCACCCGAACAAGGGAGATCCCTGCAGGCTGACAAGGGGAAGGCCATCTAATTCATCGGGGCCTCCTCTCAATCCCAAAAATTCATAGGAGGCGGGCACCACCTTCACCTCGGGCAGGTCCCCCAAAACTTTTTGAACCATCGGTCCGAAAAAACCATAATCGTTCACTGAAAGGGCAATAAAGAAGATGTCCACCGCCTGTTCCCGCAAGACCTTTTCGAGGTCTTCATAATGACCCAAGATCGGGAGGTTATGGATAGATCTTCCGATATGTTGGCGATCTCCATCGAGAAACCCGATCACCTTGATCCCCAGTTCCGGATGGGAGTCAATCTTCTCGAGCAGGCTCCGGCCGAGCGGTCCGGTTCCGGCCACCAAAGCAAATCGAAGATTATATCCCCGTTCTCTGATTTTTCTGAGAAGCGATCTTAACACGACCCTGAGAGAGAAAAGTCCTATGAGGCCCAGGACCCAGAAATAGAGAAAAGCCAGCCGTGAAAATTCAAAACGCCTGAAGAGATAAATTAGCGCGATCAATAAGATCGTGGTAAGGGTGAGACATCTTCCCAATTCATAGAGTTCGCGAAAGAAATGGTCAACCCGTCTCGGTCGATAAAGGTTACTTTGATACGATAGGATTGCCCAGAGACCTAAAAGGAAGGGGAGGAACTGTAGATAGAGTCCCATCTCTGGGGTCCCGAGAATGGGGGGGCGGATGAAAGTGGTGTGAAACCGAACCATATAGGCAAGGACCCAGGCGAAGGTCAGGATCAGAAGATCCGAAATAAAAAAGAGGGATTTAAAAAATCGAGCGTGTTTCTTTAACATGGAACCCCAATTTTCCTTCGAGATATTTTTTGACCTTCTCTTTGAAGATTTCACGATCCCATTGGAGAGAATGGTTTCGAATCGATTCGGGGTCGAATTCCTTCTCGATTTTAAAAAAACGATTTATAGTTTCGATCAAGGAGTCGGCGTTGGGTTCAAAAAAGAAGAGGCCGGTGGGACACCTCTTGCCCCGGGCGTCCTCCCCTATGACCGATTCCAGCGCCCCTCCTTTTCCATAAGCGATCACAGGCCGTCCGGAGGCCATCGCCTCAAGAGGGACGATTCCGAAATCTTCCTCTCCCGGGAAAATCAATGCCCGGCATCTCGAATAGTGGTCCGCAACGATCTCATCCGGTTGCCAGCCCAAGAAACGAATGTTGGCCCCGGCCTTCGATTTGAGCCTTTTCTCCTCTGGGCCCGATCCAATGATGATCAGGGGATACTTCAGGCGTTTAAAGGCTTCCATGGCCAAGTCAATCCTCTTGTAGGGCGAGAGGCTTGAGACGATCAGAAAGAAATCCTCTCGACGATGGGAAATCTTGAACCGCTTGGTATCCACAGGAGGGTGAATCACCTCGGCTTCCCTTCGGTAATATTTTAAAATCCGCTTCGCCACATGGTGGGAGATACACGAATAATGGTCTACCCGCTGGCTCGAAGCCACGTCCCATAGCCGCAAATAATGCATCGCCACCGAGATCACCTTACTCTTTCTGTCTCCAAAGTAGTCCTTGAACATATCCCAAGCATATCGCATCGGGGTAAAAAGGTAGGAGAGATGAAGCGAGTCCGGGGGAGGGATGATCCCTTTGGCCACACAATGGCTTAAACTTATAATTAAATCGTAGCCCCTCAGGTTGAAATGTTCAATGGCCATGGGAAAAAGAGGTAAGTAGGTTCTATAGTTCCGTTTTGCGAAGGGAAGCTTTTCGATGAAGGAGGTATGAATGGCCCTCTGTTCGATGACCCGTGAAACCGAACCGGGGATATGGAGGAGGGTATAGATAGGCGCCTCGGGAAATAACTCACAAAAGACCTCGAGGCATCGTTCACCACCCCTCATCCCCGTAAGCCAATCATGGACAAGAGCGATCTTCATCCTTTTCTTATCTATTTCGACTCTATTTCTTCTTGCTCAAAAGGTAAAAATTGAATGAAGCGTGGGCGAATAAAGAAATATTACCATTATTTCTTAACCTTTTACAAGAAGAGCCCTGCTCCGGGCCAATAAAAAACCCGGCCATCCATTCCGATCTCGGGAAGGCCGGGTTCTTTGGAAGCCTTTCTTTTTAATCGATCGCTGAAAGGTTCAGCCTAACAGGGATATCGCTGGGATGCCCCCCCCAACCTACACCATAAGGCGAACCTCCAGAGGAGGGGATGATGTACCACCCACCGGTTTGGCCTCGGTAGATACAAATATCAGTCTTACCATCTC
>JAOAHX010000026.1 GCA_026415035.1 Thermodesulfobacteriota bacterium
GAAGAGGAAGCTCGAAAATGGAAGGAGAAGAGGATCGATCTCCTCCAGAGCGAAAGATTGCCCGATCAAGAGATCGAATCGGCCTACCAGAGGCTTTGGGCCTCGAAACCCCTCCCCTGATCCTTTAGGTCTGCCCCTGTTCCTTTGGTGAGGAGTCGGGTATAATGAAAGCGAGAGGGTAAAGAGAAAGGAGAGTGAGGAGGATGAGAAGATCGGCCATCAAGATGCTTCTTTGCCTATGGGTCGGCTTATCGGTTGCCTACCCATTGGATTCTCCGGCCAACCAGGACGCAAAGGAGATTCTCAAGGCCATCGTCAAGATTCGATCCCTGATCCCCAAGGAGGCCCACTCGGCCCAGACGCTCGGAACGGAGCGGGAAGGAAGCGGGGTGGTGATCGATACCAAAGGGCATATCCTGACCATCGGATATCTGATCATCGAGGCGGAATCGATCGAAGTCACTCCGAAAGAAGGGAAACCTGTTCGGGCAAGGTTTGTCGGTTTCGATCACGCCTCAGGACTCGGACTCTTGAAGACGGAGAGCCCCCTCGAGGTGAGGCCCATCAAATTGGGTCAGTCGTCGAAGGTCAAAGAGGGGGAGCCGGTCATCATGGCCGCATTTGGGGACGAGGAGGCGGTCCAGGCCGTCGGCGTCATCAGCCGGAAGGAGTTTACCGGATATTGGGAGTATATCCTGGAGGAGGCCCTTTATACGGCTCCGGCCTTCGCCAATTACGGAGGGGCTGCACTGATCGACCGCAACGGCGAGCTGGTGGGCATCGGGTCCCTTTTGAGCCAGGTGGTCATTCCTGGACTCGGGACGATCTCCTGCAATATCTCCGTTCCCATAGATCTTCTCCCGCCGATCCTGAATGACCTGATGACGAAGGGCCGTCCTCAGAAGGCTCCGAGGCCCTGGTTGGGAATTTTCGCCGAAGAGGCCCAGGGAAGGGTCTTCATCACCCGGGTGGCCCCAGGAGGGCCGGCTGAGAAGGGTGGCCTTAAGGCGGGAGATCTCATCCTGACCGTAAAGGGCAGGGAGGTGAACGGCCTGAACGACTTTTACCGGAAGGTCTGGGCCCTCGGGGAGGCAGGGGTTGAAGTCCCGCTCTCCATCCTCAGGGGGATTCAGATCCAGGAGATCAAGATCCGTTCCTCCAGCCGCTATCAGTTTCTTCACAGACCGGAGAAGGTCCTCTGAGGCCGACCCAGTTCAGGTCGCGAGAAAGGCCAGAAGCCCGTGAAGGGTGGCGCTCGCCAAAAGGGCGAGGCCGCTCCTTTTGTGGACCCGGAAAGGGACCTTGATCCAGCGAAGCCCTGTGCTCAACTGAAAAAGGATCAGCAGGAAGTTGAACACCCCCCAGAGCAAAATGATGGAAAGGCCACCGATCGTCATCCCGCGTCTCCTCCCTTAACCTTTCACCGCGATCTTGGCCACGCTCGGCCCCGTGCTTCCGTGGAGATTGCAGTTGGCTTGAGCCACGACCTCCATATCCTCGAGGGCGGTATGCTTGACCTCTCTGGTAAAGACCTCGGCCTCGGGGCGGTTCCCGGAAGAGAACTCCCATCGGGCGACCTCTTTCTGGTTGACCTTGACGCTCAACCAGTTGGTGTAATGGAGGAAGTTGTTCCCCTTGTGGTGGACGGTCACGCGAATCGTCACCTCCGAGCCTTTTTGAACGGTCTCAGGGGCCTCGATGGTGGTGGAGGATTTGTTCGCAAAGGCGACCCCGGTCCGGAGCGTCAGGAGGAAAAAGGGAAGGGATAGGAGAAATTCTCTTCGTTCCATGGCTGACTCCCTCCGATCGATAGGTTTAAATTAATTGTAACCCGCTTCTTCTATAATTCAATCGATCAAGTTGCCAGATCGAGCAGGGGTCGGTTAAACATAATTATACCCAGATTGGGGAGAAAGATGAACCCTTTGACCCGAAGGGACTTTTTAAAAGGGATGGGGAAATGGGCAGCCCTGGCCGTTGGAATGGGCCTCGGCCCGAAGGGTTGTACGGGCAGGTTCGCCGGCAGTTTGAGCCAAGATGGGCTTACCTCCGAGGAGTTCGACGAGAGATTCCTCAAGTATTGGGACCCGATCTTCGGCCCACCGCTCCGGTGGTCCGCCATATACGGGGGTCCGAGCAATTTTGAAGGCCACCTCCGGGGCGGTGCCACGCCGGGCGTGGATTACGATGTGCCCATGAACACGCCCCTCGTCCCGATGATGGCCTCCTATTTGAGACAGGCCACGAAGGATCGCCATGGGTCCCTCTACGTCCTGCTGGTCAATAAGCATCGTCCCTCCTATCGGATCAGCTACGGTCACCTGAACAGGGTCCTCGTCGATCGGAGTTACTTTTTGAAGGGCGACCTCCAGCGGGCGGCCGAGGAAGGGGTCAAGCCCCTGATGAGGGATCGAATCGTTGCGCTTTCTGGAAACTCAGGCATGGGCCTCCTGAAGAATTGGTTCGTCCATCCCCCCCATCTCCACATCACCCTCTATTACCTCAATCTGGAGAACCGGACCTTGGCCTATCTCGATCCAGAAAAATTCGGCCTCGATGGTGGAAGACCGGTCTTCTGGGACGGCGAGACGAATTTAGACGTCGAACCGGAAAGAAGGATCGAACACCTCGAATCGACCCTGAATCAACTCGAAAAGGAGCTTCAGGACTGGGAAGGGACGAGCGAGCTGGAGGCCCTGCGAGAAATCCTCAGACCCTACGGGCGCCTTCTCCAGGGAAAAAAGGGGAAAGCGCTTCTCGAGTCGGAACCCTTTCTGGAATTGAGAGAACATCTCAAGAGAGTGACCCTCCAGGAGAAGCGATTCCTTCCGGGGACGAGGCCCTACTCTCTGATGTTAAAGGTCGTGGGCTACAGCACCGAGGAGAGCCAGGAGATCATCCTGACCCTGCCCTTTGTTGCCCCCGGCCTCGAAATGGGCTATAAGAGGACCACCGTCAGAAATCCCCGCGAATCAGGATCCCTTTGAAGGGAGGCCCCATGCGTATCAAAGCCAACGGCATCGAGATCCACTATGAACTTTCAGGGAAACCGGATGCGCCGGTGGTGGTCCTCAGCCACTCTCTCGCCTCCAGTCTGAAGATGTGGGAACCCCAGATGGAGGCCTTGCGTTCCCGCTTTCGGGTTCTCCGATACGATACCCGGGGTCACGGTCAGACCGAGGTCACGGCCTCCCCTTATACCCTCGAGCTCCTGGCCGAGGATGCGATCGGTCTAATCGACGGTCTCGGCCTCGAAAAGGTCCACTGGGTCGGCCTCTCGATGGGCGGGATGATCGGCCAGGCCGTCGCCCTTCAACATCCCAGACGACTTTTAAGCCTCTCCCTTTGCGATACCTCGGCGATCGTTCCGGAGGAGATGCAACCGGTCTGGGAGGAGAGGATCGAAAGCGTCCGAGCCAAGGGGATGAGGTCCCAGTTCGAGGCGACGATGGAGCGGTGGTTTACCCCTGCTTTTCTCCGGTCGAACGATCCCATGCTCCGGTTGATCCAGGAGGAATTCCTGGCGACCCCCCCAGAGGGTTATATCGGGTGCGCCTCGGCCATTCGGAGACTCAATTTTATAAACCGGCTCGATGAGATCAAACTTCCGACCCTTATCCTTGTCGGCCAAGACGACCCGGCCACGCCGGTGGCCGCCTCCCAGGCGATCCACGAGCGCATCCGGGGTTCGAAACTCGTCGTCCTCCCCTCCTGCCGCCACCTTTCCAACGTGGAACAGGCCGAGGCCTTCAACCACCACCTCTTGGAGTTTTTAAAAGGTTTGTGAAACGATCCCCCGGGAAAGGAGTCAGGATGTCGATCTTCTTCAATGCGGATGAGATCTTTCAGATCGGAATTCGGATCGAGACGAACGGTAGGGCGTTCTACGCAGCAGTTGCCCAGGGGAGTTTCGATCCTGCCTTAAAGGGCCTCTTCGAAGAGCTTTCGAAATGGGAATCGGAGCATATCGAGCTTTTCGAGCGTTTGAGGCAGGCCCTGCCGGAAGCGGCAAGAAGAGGCGGGGCTTTTGACCCCGGCCAAGAACTGGCCCTATACCTTCAGGCCACGGCCGATACCCATGTCTTTGTCAAGAACAGGGATGTGAGCGACCTGGCCTCCCGGTGCAGAACCCCTCTGGAGGCCCTGGGGCTTGCCATCACCTTTGAGAAGGACTCCGTGGTCTTTTACACGACGATGAAACAGGTGGTGCCCGAAGGGTTCGGAAGGGAACAGATCGACCGCCTCATCGACGAAGAGCTCCGGCATATCTCCCTGTTGCATCAGAAGGTGAGAGGGCTGGAGGGGGTTTAGGGAGATCGACGCCGGAGGGCACCGTGGACGCCGATCAGGATGAGCAACCCTCCGAAAATCTGCTGAATCAGAATCCTTTCACCCATCCAGAGGTGGTTGAATAGAAGCGCCCAGACAGGGATGAGGTAGAGGTAGACCATCGATGGGGTGACGCCCAGTCTCTCGATCCCTCCGTAATAGGAGACATGGCCAACGATCCCCGCCAGAAGGACCGCGTACGCAAGGGCCCACCACGATCTCGGTCCCACCTGAGTTAAGCTGACCGAGACTCCTGAAACGGGAACGGCCAGCCAGAGCACGAGCGATCCGAAGAGCATACAGTAGCCCATCAGCCGGAGGGGAGAGTATTTCTTCAAAAGGGGCCTCGACCAGATGGAGAGAAAGACCGCGGCAAAGATCGAAGAGACCACCATGAGCAGATCGCCTTTCAGGGACTGGGGGGAGAGCTGGACCCTTGACCCGGGTCTCAAGACGATCAGGGCCACGCCCAGGAGGGAGAGCAGAAGGTAGAGGTAGTGCCGGACCGAGACCGGTTCTTTCTCGACCAGATGGAGGTAGATGGCTCCCCAGAGGGGGGTGCTCGAGAGGATGAGAGCGGAATTGGAGGCGGTGGTCAGATTGAGGCCCACCGACCAGAGGAGCTGATAGGCCCCGATTCCCAGAAGGCCTATCCGGAAGACCTTCCAGAAATCCTCCTTACGAAGGGAGATGCTTCTTTCGAGAAGGTGGGTGACGGTGAGGACGAGGAGGCCGGAGAGGGAAAAACGGATGGCGCTGAAAAGGAGAGGTGGGAAATCCTCGAATGCCGATTTAACGATCCCGTGATTGGCGCCCCAGGTGAGAACGACGAACGTCAGGAGGAGATAGCCGGTGCGGCGACTTTTTTCGGCCATGGAGAAGGGATCCGCATTAAGAGGCCAGTTTGCGGGCCAGTTCCGCCACCCTTCGGCCCAGTTTGCGTCCGTTCTCCGCGGTCCTCTCGTCCGGAGCGCCCACACAAGAGACGCCGTAGTGACCGGTCGCCTCCATCGGATCGCCCACCACGATCATCCCGTAGATGAGCATGCATTGATGGATCGAAAGGAGGGTCGTCTCCTTTCCTCCTGAAGGATCTCCGGAGGTGGCGAAGGCGGCGCCGATCTTATTCTCCATCTTTCTGCGGATGCCCACATACTCGTCAAAGATCCGTTTCAGATCCCAGGCCATCCCGCCGAAATAGACGGGAGAGCCTGCGATGATCCCGGCCGAGTTCAAAAAGTCGTCCTTCGTCACCTCCTGGGTCGATTTGAGGATCGCCTGAACCCCGGAAACGGAGTTTACCCCTTCCGCAATCTTCTCGGCCAGCTTCCGGGTGTTTCCTCCTTTGGAATAATAGAGCACCAATATCTGCATCGCCGCCCTCCTCTTTTTTTCACCGAATAACACAGGAAGGGGACCATTTCAAGGAAGGGGTTGGCCTTCACNTTTGAAAACCACCTCTGTTAAAATGGAATAAATTCTTCTTTTAGGAGGAATAAGGGATGGCGACCAGGGGAAAGGCTTTGGTGACGGGTGCAAGCAGCGGGATCGGTAGAGAGACGGCCGTGAGATTAGCCCAGGAGGGTTTTCAGGTGATCGCGGCGGCCCGAAGGCAAGAACGTCTCGAGGAGCTGGCAAGGCAGAACCCCAATATTCTGCCCAGGCCCGTTGATCTTTCCGATGCTCAGGCCCTGGAAGAGTTCTCCCAGGAGCTCCTAAGCCTTTCGGAGCCCGTGACCGTTCTTATCAACAATGCGGCCTACAGCATCCGGGGCGCGATCGAAGATGTTCCCGTTTCAAAGATCCGGGGCCTCTTCGAGGTCAATCTCTTTTCCCTCATTCGGATCACCCAGGCCTGCCTTCCCGGGATGAGGCGTCTGAGGATAGGGACGATCGTCAACCTCAGCTCCATCGTGGGAAAGTTTCCCTTCCCCACAAGCGGTCCTTACTCCGCGACCAAGCATGCGGTCGAGGCCATCAGCGATGCCTTAAGAATGGAGGTCCGGCCTTTCGGGATTCGTGTGGTGACGATTCGGCCGGGCGTGATTGGAACGGAGTTCAACGAGACGGCCAACCGGTTGACCGGAGATCTCCTTTCGAGGACCGATCCGGATTACAAGCCCGTCTATCAAGCCTACGGGGCCGGAATCGGAAGATTGTTCGCCAATGTGAAGATCCCCGGACCGGAATTGATCGCCGATCTCATCGTCAAGGCCGTGCTCTCCGACTCCCCCAGAGCCGTCTATGCGGCTGGCCCTTTTGTGGAAGAGCTCTTGGGAGAGAGATTTCGGCGAGACGATGAGGGGTTTTTTGAATTCATGATGGAGAAGACAGGGTTGAAGGGATTGGCAGTCCCGTCGTGACCAACTCATGGAGGCTCATTCATCGAAGGAGGGGAAGGGGATAAATTGAGCCAATAAAAAAATGGCGGTTCGGAGACCGAGGGAGGTTCAAATGAGGTCTCTGATCTCCTTGCTTTCGAGAAGGACCCCAGGCGGTCCCTCCTTGATGAGGCGGCCATTTCGGAGCAGGTAGGCCCGATGGGAGATCGAAAGGGTCAGGTCGATCTCCTGCTCGACAATGAAGAGGGTCAACCCTTGATCGTTCATCCTTTTCAGGGTGAAGAAGATCTCTTCGATGAAACGGGGGGCCAAGCCGAGGGAGGGCTCATCGAGCATCAAAAGTCTCGGATTTCCCATCAAGGCCCTTCCGATCGCCAACATCTGCTGTTCTCCGCCGCTCAGCGTCCCGGCCCTCTGGGCCTTCCGCTCTCCCAATCTCGGGAAGAGGGAGAAGACCGCTTCGAGATTTCTCCGCATGATTTGCTTCTCCCTCCGGATCGCATACGCTCCCAGTCGGAGATTGTCGAGGACCGAAAGGGTGGGGAAGATGTGTCGGCCCTGAGGGACCTGGATCAGCCCCCTGGCGACGATCCGATGGGGGTCGAGATTGGTGATGTCTTCTTCTTCAAGGTAGATCCGGCCTTCGGTCGTTTCGAGGATCCCAGAGAGGGTGCGAAGCAGGGTGGTCTTTCCCGCCCGATTTGGGCCGATGAGGGCAGTGGCCTCTCCCTTCTCGATCTCTAATGAGACCTCCTTAAGGGCGGGCAAGGGGCCATAATGAACGGTCAGCTTTTTGACCCTTAGCAGGGGCACCTTTCCCTCGACCATCACCCGGACCTCGACTCTCTTTTCGGGCCGTAGGCCTCCCTGACCGCCGGGTCTCTCTTGACCCTCTCCGGTGGGCCTTCCGCGATTAGCTCCCCGTTGTGGAGAACGGCCACCTCGTCCGCCATCTCCATCACCATCCCCAGATGATGCTCGATCAGAAAGAGGGTGAGGCCCTCTTCCTTAAGGTCGCTCAGCGTCTGGACCAGATGCTTCGCCTCCGGGGAGGTCAGCCCTGCAGCCGGTTCGTCGAGGAGCAGAAGGTCGGGCTTCGAGGCGAAGGCCCGGGCGATCTCCAGCCTCCGCTGCTCCCCATAGGCCAGCTGAGAGGCGAACCATTTCCACCGGCCGAAGAGGCCGAAGCGTTCGAGGATCTCCTTGGCCTCGGCCATCGCCCTGGCTTCATCCCTTCGGGACCAGGGAAGGGAGAGGCCGTGGGAGAGGATCCCTCCCCGCAATTTCGTGTGCATACCGGTCAGGACATTTTCGACCACCGTCATGTTGCCGAAGATCTGCAGGGTCTGAAAGGTCCTCCCTATGCCGAGGCGGAAGACCTCATGAGGCGGAAGCCCCGTGATCTCCCTCTCCTTGAAAAAGATTCTCCCGGAATCGGGCCGTTCCATCCCGCTGATGAGGTGAAAGAGGGTGGACTTACCGGCTCCATTGGGTCCCATCAACCCCTTCACCGTCCCCTTGGACACCCGAAGGGAGATCCGGTTCAAGGCCCTGAGGCCGTCATAATTCTTGACCACCTCTTCCACCCTTAAGAGCATCAAAGGTCCACCTTTTCTCTTCGTTTTTTCCTTCCGAAGTAACTGATCAGGTAGATCAACCTACCCCTCAATCGGGACCCGAGCCCTTCGGGAAAGAAGACGAGCAGAAGGATCAGGATCAGGCCGTAGAGGGGAAGGCTGAACTCCTGATAACGACCCAATGCGTCGGTCAGGAAGGTGAGGAAGATGGCCCCGGCGATGGGGCCATAAAGGTTTCCCATCCCACCGAGGATGACCATCATGACGAAGAGGACGGAAAGGTTGAGGCTGAAGGTCTCGGGGCTCGCGGTGGACATGACCGAGGCGAAGAGGCTACCCGCCAGCCCCGCAAAGGCCGCGGCCGTTACGAAGACCCCAAGCTTGACCCGGGCCACATCGATCCCGACCGACGAGGCGCCGTCCTCGCTCGAGGCCACGGCGAGGAAGGCCCGGCCCATCTTCGATCGAACCAGATTTTTGCAGAAGACGACCAACCCTGCGAGGATTCCCCAACTGAGGTAGTATTGCTTGAGATAACTGTCGAAGGTGAACCCGACAACGGAGAAGAAGGGGATGCCGAAGATCCCGATGACGCCACCGGTGAGGCTCGGGGATTCCCTTACCAGGACGAGAAAGATCTCGCCGAATCCGAGCGTGGCCAAGGCGAGGAAATATCCTTTCAACTTGAGGAGGGGTTTTCCGATGAGAAAGGCGAAGAGGGAGGCGGCCAATCCCGAGGCCAAAAGGGCAAAGGGAGAGGGGAGGGATAGCCGGGTGGTGAGGATGGCGGTCGTGTAGGCCCCGATGCCAAAGAAGGCGGCCTGGCCGAGGGAGATCTGACCCGCATAACCCAAGAAGAGGCCGAGGCCGAGGGCGACGATGCCATGAATCCCGGCGAGGACCAAAAGATGGAGGACATGGGGGTCGGGCCAGATCATCGGAAGGGCCGTGAGCCCCATCAGATAGAGGAGGTCCCTCTTTCTGAATCGATACTCTCTCCGGTAGTGGAGCTGGGGATCGGGAATGAGGAGGGAAAGGAGCCACAGGCCGAAGGAGTAGAAGAGCTCTCTTTTTTTGAATCCCTTATGGATCGATTCTACCATCGTCGGCTATCGATGAAGGGAGACCCGAGGATCCCCTTCGGTCGGAGATAGAGGATGAGAAGCAGGACGACGAAAGCGATGGCGTCCTTGTACCCGGAGGGGATGAAGACGATGCTTAAGGATTCGATCACCCCCAGGACAAACCCTCCCAGGAGGGCGCCGCTGTTTCTGCCCCATCCCCCCAAGACGGCGGCGATGAACCCTTTCAGCCCGATGAGCGTCCCGGAATGGTAGCTCACATAGAAGAGGGGGGTGATGAAGATGCCCGCAAGGGAACCGATCCCGGCACTGATGCCAAAGGCGAGAAAGATCATGAGATTTCTCGGGATGCCCGAGAGGGAAGCCCCAAGAGGGTCGGTGGAGCTTGCCTCCATGGCCTTTCCGAGCAGGGTTTGATGGGAGAGAAGGTATAGGAAGGCGAGGACGAAACCGGTGGCCCCGAGGACCCAGAGGCTCTGGGCGGGGATCGAAAACGTCTTGAAGGTGAGGGGAAGGCTGTTCGTGAAGGGAGGCAAGGCCTTCGGAAGGGTTCCGAAGAGCAGCGCGCTCGTGCTGCTCAAGAAGAGAGAGGCGCCCAGGGTGGCCATTAATTGGATGGGAAGGGAGGCCTTTCTCAAGGGGTAGATGACGAGGAGGTGAAGGAGAAAACCCAGACCCATGACGATCAGGATCGTGAGGCCAATCGAGAGCGGATAAGGCCACTGGATTTCTTTAAGGAGAAAGAAGGTGACCATCCCTCCCAACATCACGAATTCGCCCTGGGCGAAGTTGATGATCTGGGAGGCCCTGGCGACGGTGACAAACCCAAGGCCCACCAGGGCATAGATCGCCCCGAAGGTGATGCCCGAAGCGAGAAGCTGCGGAAGAGGGGCTAAAAGGTCCAACATCTATCCAATCCTCACATGGCAATCACACAAAAGAAGAGGGTGGAGCCTTTTCGGGCCCCACCCTCTGATATGTATCCCCCTTGTCGACTTTCTTCAACGCTTATTCCACTCCGGGTAACCGGATCCTTTTGAACTTTCCTCCTTCGATTCGGACAAAGACCAAATCTTTTTTGCTCAAACCGTCGTGCTCGGTCGGGCTGAAGTTGTAAATGCCGTGGGTGCCTTTGAACCCTTTTGTATTTTCGAAGGCTTCCCTGAAACTGGCGCGGGTCACTTTTCCTTTGATGCGCTTCATCGCCTCCTCGATCAACCCGATGGTATCATGACCGTACGCAGCGATCTGATCCGGGGGGGTTCCGTAGCGTTCCCTCCAGCGCTTATCGAAGTCGATGTTGACAGGCTTGACAGGGTCGTTTTCGTCGAGCTGATCGAAGACGACCGGTTTGGCCGATGGGAACTCCACCCCCTCCATCGCCTCGCCCCCGAGGCCGATGATGAAGCCAAAGCCAAAGGCATGGGTTCCCAGGACAGGCGTTTTGATCCCGAGGGCCCGGAGGTTCTTGACGATGATGGGCCCTGTCGGGCCGCCTGTGCAGGCGTAGAAGGCATCGACCTTCTCCTTCTCCATGACCGGTTTGATCTTGGTGAGCTGGGGAGTCATGTCGATATCGGTGGGCTTATGGGTTTCCGGGGAGATGATCACCTTGACGCCTTTTTCCTCGCCGAAGCGCTTGAAATATTCGGCCAGGCTCTGGGCCAGGGGCCAGGCGCCGTGGAAGACGAGGACCTTCTTGTACTTTCTAGCCAGGACCAGGTCGACCAGTTTCTGGGAGACGATGATGTCGCTCTGGGCGATGTTAAAGGCCCACTGCTGTTTCAGGTCCCTGACCATGGGATTGGAAGGGCAGATGATGATGTTGGTGATCTTCTCCCTTTCGGCGATGGCCCGGGTCGTGGCCTGGAGATTATCCTCGAAGGGCCCGACGACCAGTAACACCTCCTTCTCCTTGGTAAACTTGGTCATGTTGGCCGCCGCCCGTCCCACGTCGAAGCCGTTGTCCTCGAAGAGGAGCTCGAGGGGCCGACCCTGGATGCCTCCGGCCTTGTTGATCCGCTCCACCTCGAGGACCATGGCGTTCTTAAGGGTCTTGGTCACCTCTGCCCAGGGGCCGGTCAGTTCGAGATTGACCCCGATTTTGTAAGGGGACTTTTTCTCCGCAAAGGCCGGAGCAGCGGAGAACACAAGAATCAAGGCGATCAGAAGGGGGCCTTTGATTTTCTTCATCCTCTATCCTCCTCAGGGATTAGGGTTCGACGGGGAGGGGCCTCTTAAAGATACTTCTGAATCAACAATTCGGCGATCTGGACCGCATTGAGGGCCGCTCCCTTTCGGATGTTATCGGCGACGATCCACATGTTGATCCCGTTGGGGATCGATTCGTCCTCCCGGATCCTTCCCACAAAGGTCTCGTCCTTCCCGGCGGCGTGAATGGCCAGGGGATATTCGGCCTTTGCAGGATTGTCCACCACGACCACGCCAGGCGCCTTGGAGAGGATCTCCCGGACCTCCTGGGCGGTGATCTTCTTCTCCGTTTCGATGTTGACCGATTCCGAATGGCCATAAAAGACGGGCACCCTCACCGTGGTCGCCGTGACCCGTATCGAATCGTCCTCCATGATCTTCTTCGTCTCGTTGACCATCTTCATCTCTTCTTTCGTGTAGCCGTTTTCGAGGAAGACATCGATGTGGGGAAGGCAGTTGAAGGCGATCTGGTGGGGGTAGACCTCCCATTTGATCTCCTGCTGATTGTAGAGGGCCAGGACCTGGTTTTCGAGTTCCTGGATGGCCCGTTTTCCCGTGCCGGAGACAGATTGATAGGTCGAAACCACAACCCTTTTGATCCGTGCGACGTCGTGGATGGGCTTGAGCACGACCACCATCTGAATCGTGGAGCAGTTGGGGTTGGCGATGATATTCTTCTTGTGATAGTTGGCGATGGCGTGGGGGTTGACCTCGGGCACGACGAGGGGGACATCGGGATCCATCCGGAAGGCGCTGGTATTGTCGATGACGACGCAGCCGGCCTTTGCGGCGATGGGCGCAAACTTCTGGCTCACCGAGCCCCCTGGAGAGAAGAGTCCGATGTCCATCCCCTCAAAGGAATGTTCATCCATGACCTCCACCGTGTACTCCTTCCCCCTGAATTCCATTTTGGTGCCGGCCCCCCGGGTGGAGGCGAGGAGTTTCAGATTTCCCACTGGAAAGTTCCTCTCCTCGAGGATGGAAACCATCTCGTTTCCCACGGCGCCCGTGGCACCTGCGACGACCACGTTATACCTCTCCTTTTTCATCTCCTTCCGTCCTCCTGTTCCTTTATAGAAACAGGGGTGCCCTCCTGAACACCCCTGTTCCAGAGATACCCCTTCGTATCGGTCTATAATAAATAGGCGAAAGGCAGGGGGATTGTCAAGGGGAGATCGGTAAAAATCTCCTTGTATGGATTTTGACGAGTTTTTAGAATGGGGGGCGATGGAGACCCAAGACCTTTTGGAGATCGTCAGACGCACCGAGTCGCCTTTAAAGAGGCAACTGCTGATGGTCGGGGTGTTGACCAACCTCCTTAAGGGAGAGGGAAAAGGCCCCCCCGGTGATCATCGGCGGGTGCGCTTTATCCTACTATTCCCGAGAGGTCTATTTCACCGCGGATATCGATCTGGCCTATGCCGACCGGGAAGCCCTTGATCGGGTCCTCAAACGGGTCGGATTTGAGAAGCGGGGAAGATACTGGGTCACCCGGTCTGGAACCTTGTGATCGAGGCCCCTGCCTTAACCCTTTCCTCCCAAGAGGCCCCTCTCGAAGTGGTGGAGCTCGGGGAGGGGCTCGAGTGCTATGTCATCGGCCTCGAGGACCTCCTCGATCGATCGGCTCAATGCCTTCAAACATGGGAAATCGGAGGTCGACGGGGAGCGGGTTGAGCTGTTGATCCGGCGCTATATAGCGGATCTCGATTGGCCCTATCTCGAAAAGAGGGCGAGGGCCCTTGAGAATGACACGCTGAAAGAACTTTTAACCTTCAAACAGAAGGCCGAGCGATGAAATTGCGGATGAGGAGGTTCGAAGAGAGATCTCCGATCGATTTTCTTCTCCTCCGGGACCAACGGGGGATGGGGAGATATCGCAAGCGACGAAAGCGGGACGGGGAGAAGAGGGAGATCCTCATCGAGCTGGGATTGAAGAAGATATCGGAGATGGAGAGAGACGATTTCCTCCCGATCGGGTTTCGCCGGAGGAAGGTAAAGATTTTTTAGCCGCGGGGTTCGGACCTTTCTTTGGAAAATTTTTTTCGGAGGTGGGGGATGAGGCCCCCGTCTTCGAGGAGCTCCCGCATAAAGGCGGGAATGGGAGTTGCCCGGAACTTCTTTCCAAGGGTGAGGTCCTCGATCTCGCCGGTGGTCAAATCGACCCGCACCCGGTCTCCATCCTGAATCGCATCGGCCGCCTCGGGAGATTCGAGAAGTGGCAGGCCGAGGTTGAAGCTGTTGCGGAAGAAGATCCTCGCGAAACTTTTGGCGATAATGCAGGAGATGCCCGCCGCCTTCAGGGCCAGGGGGGCGTGCTCCCGGGAGGAGCCGCACCCGAAGTTCTTGTCGGCCAGGAGGATGTCGCCAGGTCTTACCTCCCGGGCAAACTCCGGCCGCTCATCCTCCATGGCATGCCTGGCCAGCTCCTTCGGATCGGACTGGTTGAGGTAACGGGCGGGGATGATGGCGTCGGTATCGACATCGGCTCCAAATTTCCAGATCCTTCCTTCGAGTTTCATGATCCTTTCACCCTCACCCTCTCCCACTCTGATCAAGACAGAGGGGAGCCCAAGAACGTTTATTTTCTGAGGACTTCTTCGGGATGGCAGATCCTGCCTTTAATGGCGCTGGCAGCGGCCACCGCCGGTCCGCAGAGATAGACCTCGCTCTCGGCATGGCCCATCCTTCCACGGAAATTCCGGTTCGTCGTGGCCAGGGCCTTCTCCCCTTCGGCCAACACCCCCATGTGGCCTCCGAGACAGGGGCCACAGGTGGGTGCGCTCACCACCGCGCCGGCCGCAAGAAAGGTTTCGATGAGTCCCTCTTTTAAGGCCTGCCGGTAAATCTCCTGGGTGGCCGGGATGATGATGAGCCTGACCGATGGGGCCACCTTCTTTCCCTTGAGGATCTTCCCTGCCACCCTCAGGTCGTCGAGATGGCCGTTGGTGCAGGAGCCGATCACGACCTGATCGATCTCGATCTTTCCGAGCTCCCTTACGTCCTTCACGTTGGAGGGAAGGTGAGGAAGGGCCACCAGGGGATGGATCTTTGAGACGTCGTATTCCCTCACCTCCACATAACTTGCCTCTGGATCGCTAAGGTAGATCTTATAAGGACGGTTCGCCCGTTTCCGGACGAATTGAAGGGTGATCTCATCGGGCACCATGATCCCGTTCTTCCCACCGGCCTCGATGGCCATATTGGCCATCGTGAAGCGGCCGGACATGGGCAGCTTCGCGATCGCCTCACCGCAGAACTCCATCGCCCTGTATCGGGCGCCGTCGACCCCGATGTCGGCGATGGTGGCCAAGATGAGATCCTTGCCGGAGACCCATGGGTTCAATCGGCCGCGATAGATGAACTTCATGCTCTCGGGTACTCTCAGCCAGACCTTTCCCGTGGCCATGGCCGCCCCGAGATCCGTGCTCCCCACGCCGGTGGAGAAGGCCCCCAGGGCGCCGTAGGTACAGGTATGGCTGTCCGCTCCCACCACGACATCCCCTGGCAGAACGAGTCCCTTCTCCGGGAGGAGGACATGCTCGATCCCGCAGAGGCCCACCTCGAAGTAATGGGTCAGGCGCTGGGCCTTCGCAAATTCTCGGAGGATCTTGCACTGTTCCGCAGAGGGGATGTCCTTCGCAGGGGTAAAGTGATCCGGAACCAAGGCCACCCGGTTTCGGTTGAAGACCTTCTTGGCCCCGATCTCGTTGAAGGCCTGGATGGCCAGGGGTGCGGTGATGTCGTTTGCCAGGGCGAGATCGATTCGGACATCGATCAGCTCTCCCGGGAAGACCACCTTCTTGCCCGCATGGGCCGCCAGGATCTTTTCGGTGATGGTCATGGGAGGTTTGGTGTTCATCGACGCTCTATGTCCCTATGAGTTTCTGTTTTTTGAACTCGATCTTGTTGAGGGCATTGATGTAGGCCTTGGCGCTGGCCACGATGACGTCGGTATCGGCGCCCTGTCCGATGACGGTCTGGCCCTTCTCCTCCAATCGCACCGTCACCTCGCCCTGGGCCTCGGTCCCTCCGGTGATCGCATTGATCGCAAACTGCAGGAGCTTGGAGCGGGTGCGGGTGATCTTCTTGATCGTCTTGAAGGTGGCATCGACCGGACCGTCGCCGAAGCCCGCCTCCTGGATCAGTTTGCCGTCCACCTCCATCTTGACCGTGGCCGTGGGGACGGTCATGTTTCCAGCCACCACATTGAGATAGACGAGCTTGTAACGGCGAGGGACTCGAAGGACCTCTTCAACCACGATCGACTCGATATCTTCGTCGTAGATCTCTCGTTTTTTGTCGGCCAGTTGCTTGAAACGGGAGAAGGCCAGCTCCAGTTCCTCCTCCGACAGTTTATAACCAAGGTTTTTGATCTTTTCCTTAAAGGCGTGGCGGCCGGAGAGTTTTCCCAGGACGAGAGAGGACTTGGGAATCCCTACCGATTCGGGGGTCATGATCTCGTAGGTCAATTTCTCCTTGAGGATCCCGTCTTGATGGATGCCGGATTGGTGGGCGAAGGCGTTTGCGCCTACGATGGCCTTGTTCGGTTGGACGACCATCCCCGTAATTTTGGAGACGAGGCGGCTGGTGGTATAAATATGTTTCGGGTTGATCCGGGTTTGGAAGGGAAGCAGGTCCTTTCGGGTCCGGAGGGCCATCACCACCTCTTCGAGGGAGGTGTTTCCGGCCCGTTCGCCGATGCCGTTGATGGTACATTCGACCTGCCGGGCCCCGTTCTGGATGGCGGCGATGGAGTTGGCCACGGCCAGGCCGAGGTCGTTATGGCAGTGGACGCTCAGGGTGACCTTCTCGATCCCCCTGACCTTCTTCCGGAGATCGGAGATGAGCTGGCCGAATTCGGAGGGAATGGCATAGCCCACGGTATCCGGGATATTGATAGTGGTGGCCCCGGCCTCGATGGCCGCCTCGCAGACCGCGGCGAGAAATTCGAATTGGCTGCGGGTGGCATCCATCGCGGAGAATTCGACGTTGGGGGTATAACGCTTGGCTCTCGCCACGGATTGGACGGCAATCCGGAGGACCTCTTCCTTCGACTTCTTGAGCTGATATTTGAGGTGAATGTCCGAGGTCGAGATGAAGGTATGGATCAGGGGGGAGTGGGCGACCTTGATCGCCTCCCAGGCCCGATCGATGTCCTGAGGATTGGCCCGGGCCAGGGCTGCGACCTGGGACCGCTTGATCTTCTTGGCGATCTCCCGGACCGCTTCAAAATCCCCCTCCGAGGAGATGGGAAAGCCCGCTTCGATCACGTCGACATTCAATTTCTCGAGCTGTTCGGCGATCCTGACCTTTTCCGCGACATTCATCGTCGCGCCTGGAGATTGTTCTCCATCGCGGAGGGTCGTGTCAAAGATCCTCACCCATTGCGTCATCTCTTGCTCTCCTTACACCCTTCGATGGCTCTTCCCCGTCGGCAGAAAAACCCTTCTCGATTCCCCCGCGGTCAAAGACCTCCATCACCCTTTTGAAAAATTCGTCTTCCTCCTCGATTTTCGTTTCGATGCGGAGGGCGTAGAGGGGAAGGGGCTCAATCGGGAAAGATTTCAGCTTGACCCAATCTTTCTCCGTCGTGATGATCAACTCTAATTTTTTAACTTCTTCCCGAAGGGATGTCAAATCGCGGAGCCGGTAGCGGTGATGATCGGGGAAGATCCTTTCCTTCACCACCTCCCCGCCCAAACGGCGGATCAGGGAGGAGAAATCCTCCGGCCGGGCGATCCCCGAAAGGGCCAGGACCTTCCTCCCTTTGAGAAGGGCGAGAGGGGCCATGGTTCCATCGGGTTCGACCAACCCGGTGGGGACGAAACGGCTGTAAAAAACAGGCGCGCCGGGATGGATCTGATGGAGCTGTCTCTGGAGCCTCCGGCAGGCTTCGAGGTCCTCCGCTTTGGTCAGGACGAAGAGGCTTGCCCTTTTGAGGTGGAAGAGGGGTTCTCTCAGGATCCCGCGCGGGAAGAGATGGCCATCGCCGAAGCCCACCTGGGAGTCGACGAGAACGATGTCGAGATCCCGAGCGAGGCGGAGGTGCTGAAATCCGTCGTCGAGGAGGAGACCCTTAACGGAGAATTGCTCCAAGGCCAGGGTCCCTGTCTGGAAACGGTCCTTTCCGACCAGGACGGGGATGCCCTTTAAGGTGTGGGCCATCAGAAAAGGCTCATCTCCGGCCTCGTCGGGAGGGAGGAGGATCTCCCGTCCATCGGTGACCAGAGACGCTCGCCTCTTTTTCCTCCGATACCCCCTGCTCAAGATCGCAACCCGGATTCCCCTTTCTTTCAGGCCCCTGGCCAGCGCCATCACCAGGGGGGTCTTTCCCGTGCCACCCATGGTGATGTTCCCGACGCTGAGGACAGGCTTGGGAAGCTTCTTGCTTTGGATGAGGTGGAGTTCATAGAGGAGGGATCTGATCCGGACGGCCCAACCATAAGGGAGGGAAAAGAGCAGGAGAGGGGCGAGGAAGAATTTTTCCCCCTTCGTTTTTTCTCTCTTGTATAGAACCTGGTCGAAGCGCCGGACCATACCCATTTCCGCATTCGGGGAGCGGGCGTTGGGAGGAATTCTCCCTCAAAGGAGAAACGGCCGAATTTTATCAACGATCCTATCTGTGGCTCCCCGATGTCTCTGAAGGAATTGAAATCCCTTCTCTCCGATCTCCCTCCTGGTTTTCTCATCGGAGAGGAGCCGTCTCAACTGGGCTGAAAGGTCCTCTTTGTCCTTGACCAGGACCGCCCCGCCCTCGGCGGTCAGGCGTCGGGAGATCTCTAAGAAATTGAACATATAAGGGCCAAAGAGGACGCATCTTTTATAAAAAAGGGGTTCGAGGGGATTGTGACCGCCGATGGAAACCAGGCTTCCACCGATAAAAACGAGGGTCCCGAGACGGTAGAGCTTCATCAGCTCGCCCATCGTATCGAGGAGAATCACCTTCGCCTCCGATCCCTTTTGTGCGCTGCGATGGGACCTTCGCTCCCAGGGAAGATCCCTCTCGATCAGGAGCTTTTCCACCTGAGCGAGTCGATCGAGGTGCCGGGGGGCCAGAAGGAGCGTGAGGGAAGGATGGGCCTTCCTGAGGTCCTGAAACACATCGAGGAGGATTTCTTCCTCTCCGGCATGGGTGGAGCCCGCGATCAGGAGAGGTTCATTCCCCTGAAGTTTCAGAGAGGCCAAAAGCTCCTGGATCGATTCGGTCTCCAGTGGGGGCGGGATCTGATCGAATTTGATATTCCCGACGACCTCCGTACGCTCGGGAGGGGCGCCGATGGTGATGATCCGACCCCGATCCTCTTCGGTCTGCATCAGGAAGAGTTGGATGGCATGGAGAGACCTTTTGAAGAAGGGCCTGAGCCAGAGGTATCCCCTGAGGGACCGTTCGGAGATGCGACCGTTGAAGAGGACGACGGGAAGGGACCTCCTCCCCGAGCGAACGAGGAGGTTAGGCCAGAGCTCGGTTTCTGCGATCATCAGGAGGCGCGGGTTCAGCCTTTTTAAGACCCTCCGGATCAGAAGAGGGTGGTCGAGGGGGAAATAGAGGACCCCGTCGATTTCGGGGAGGAGCCGCTTTGCGGTCTCGCGTCCGGTGGAGGTCATCGTGGTCAGGAGGACGGTCAGATCCGGGATCTCGGTACGAATTCTCTTGAGAAGGGGGATGCAGCAGAGCACCTCTCCGACCGATGCCGCATGAACCCAGAGGGGCCGTTTCGAAGCGAGGTCCGGATATCCTCCCAATCGCTCTTTCAGGAGGCTTCGAGGTCGTTTGCCGAGGAGGACCTGAATCCAACGATAAGGGACGTAGAAAAGCAAGAGGCCGGTCAGAAGGAGGTTGTAAAGAAAATGGGTCATGGGACGATTCGAGGCTCTTTTTCGAAATAGCGGTCCGCCTCTTCTGTGAGTTCGTTGAGCCGCCTCTCCACGAGACGCCTCATGGATTCGAGGTAATCCCGATCCCCTTTGGATTCGACATAGATCGGCTCTCCCCAGACGAAGACCCCTTTGGAGAAAGGAAAGGGGAGGAGAAAACGGTCCCATGTCTTGAAGACCTTCTTCTTGGAGGCATTGAAGCTGATGGGCAGGATCGGTCTGCCCGTGCGCCGGGCCAGTTCGATGACGCCCACCTGGAGCTGGTGGCGGGGGCCCCGGGGACCATCCGGGACGATGGCGACGTCGGATCCGCTCTGGATGGCCCTCACCATTTCCCACAAGGCCTTAGCGCCCCCTTTATGGGAGGAACCGTAAATGGGCTGAAAGCCGAACTTTTTCAGGGAGCGTCCGATGATCTGGCCGTCACGATGGGGGGAGACGAGGAAGCTGAGCCTCTTTCCCCGGTAACCGAGGGGCATCATGAGAAGCCGATCGTGCCAGAAGGCGGCGATAAAGGGGATCCCTTTTTCGACCAACGTGCTCTGAATATGGGGATTGACGACCTCGAATCGCATCGTCCAGCCGAGTAGCCTGATCGCCCAGTAGGCCAACGGAGGACCGAGCCATTCGACCAATCTCTTTTTTATCCGCTTCTTTTTCGACATGGCATCCCATCGGGAGGTGAGGCTCGGGCATCGGCCCGCCGCCCATCCGTTTTAGCCTCGTCGGGCTCCTTCCATGGAGCGTTTGGTCTTGATGGGCTGCCGGAGGCTTTTCCGGTCGGGCCGGAATTGAAGCTCGTAGAGGCGACGATATTCGCCACCGACCCGGATCAGCTCCTCGTGAGTTCCCTGTTCCACGATCCTTCCGTGGGAGAGGACGACGATCCGGTTGGCATTTCGTATGGTGGAGAGGCGATGGGCGATCACGAAGGCGGTTCGGCCCTTCATCAGGACATCCATGGCCTTCTGGACCTCGGCCTCGGACTCGGAGTCGAGGGAGGAGGTGGCCTCGTCCAGGATGAGGATAGGCGCATTTTTCAAGAGGGCCCGGGCGATCGAGATCCGCTGGCGCTCCCCTCCGGAGAGCTTCACCCCCCCCTCTCCGATCACGGTGTCGTACCCCTGTGGAAGCCGTTGAATGAATTCATGGGCATTGGCCGCCTTGGCCGCCTCCACGATCTCCTGATCCGACCGACCGAGGCTTCCGTAGGCGATGTTGTTTCTTACGGTATCGTTGAAGAGGATGGTCTGCTGGGTCACCAAACCGATCTGTTCTCTCAGGGATCGAAGGGTGACCTTCCGGATGTCGATCCCGTCGATGAGGATCTGACCGCCGTTTACATCGTAGAACCGAGGGAGGAGGTTGACGAGGGTGGTCTTCCCGGCGCCGCTTAGGCCGACGATGGCGACGATCTCACCGGCCGCAACCGTGAGGTTGATCGATCGAAGCACGGGGACCGTATCGTACTTGAAGGAGACCTCCTTAAATTCGATCCTTTTCGAGAAAGGGGGGAGGACGATCGCATCCTCGGCCTCTTTGATCTCCGCCTCCGTGTCGAGGAGCTCAAAGATTCTCCCGGCTGCAGCAATCCCCTCCTGGACCTCCAAGTTGACCTTGTTCAGATTTCGGACCGGGGCGTAGAGCATGAGCAGGGCCGTCATGAAGGAGAAGAAGGTTCCGGGCGTCACCTCTCCCTGCACCACGCGATACCCTCCCACCCAGAGGATGATGGCGATCCCGATCCCGCCCAAAACCTCCATCAAGGGATGGGAGAGGGCCCGGATCTTGATCCGTTTCATGAAGAGCCTGAAGTAGCGTTCGTTCTCCTCTTTGAACCGCCGTTTCTCGTACTCCTCCATGTTGAAGGCCTTCACGATCCGGTGGCCGGTGATGGTCTCGTGAAGGAAGGCGGTCAGGGACCCCATCCGTTGAAGCCCTTTCCGGCTGAACTTCCGGAGCCTCTTGCCGAACTCTTTGATCGGGACGAGAGCGACGGGAAAGATGGCCAAGGCGACCAGCCCCAGCTTCCAGTCCCGGTGGAAGACGACCGCGGTCAACCCCACGATCGTGACCGCATCCTTGATGAGGGCGGTGATGGCATTGGAGACCGAGGCCTGGACGAGGTTGACATCGTTGGTGATCCTGGAGATGAGGAGGCCGGTGGGGGTCCGGGTGAAGAAGGAGAGCGAGAGGGTCTGCAGGTGGTCGTAGAGCCTCTGCCGGATATCGGCGACCACCCTCAAACCGACATAGTTCATCAGATAGGCCTGGCCGTAATCGAAGATCCCTTTGAGGAGAAAGAGGAGGACGATGGCGATCGGCAGGAGGTAGAGCATCTCCCTGTCTTTCCTCAACAGGAGATCTCCGAGGCCCAGCTGGCGGATGAGATCCTGAATGGCAGGGGGCACCGTCTGAGAAAGCCCCTCCTTCTTGAAGAAGACCCCATCCATCGCGGGCTTGACCAGAAAGGCCTGTGAGGCGGTGAGGAGGGAGACGATCGTCATGAAGAGCATGGCGAGGCCCAGTTTCACCCAATAGGGTTTGACGAGCCGGAGGAGGCGACCGTAAAGAACCATGGTCATCGAATCCGCGTGGGGTCGTTTTCTATCTTTTATCACACTTCCTTCTTTTGAAGCAAGGCGTGGACGATGTGGGCGGCTCGATGGGCTGCCCCTGGCTCTCCGAGAGCCTGTCGAACCGCCCGAAGGGATTCGACGGTCTGGGCATAGAGACGGGGATCGTTCAAGAGGCGAAGGGCTTCCTTTGCGATACGTTCCGGATGGGCCTCATCCTGGATGAGTTCCTTGGCGATCTCTTCTCCCGCGACCAGATTGACCAGGCCGATATGTCTCACCCGGATCAGGGCCCTTCCGATCCAGTAGGAGAGCCGGGAAACTTTATAGACGATCACCATCGGCTTCTGAAGGATGGCCGCCTCAAGGGTGGCGGTGCCCGAGGCGGTGATCAGGAGATCGGAGATCGCCATCGCATCGTAATTCATCCCCTCCACGATTGAAACCTGAAAAGAGGCCTGTCGGAGATAAGGATAAAGATCCCCTTGAGAAATGCCGGGGGCCCGGGGCAGGATGAACTGCAGGTCAGGGATCTCCCGCCGGAGCCTATGGGCGGTGGCGACCATGACGGGCAGGTGCCTCCTCACCTCTTCCTTCCGGCTCCCTGGAAGGAGGCCGATGATCCTCCGATCCGGATCGAGGTTGAACCTCTGGAGGGCCTCTTCTCTGGGAAGGGTGGGCTTGACGATATCGAGGAGGGGATGGCCCACCCACTCCACATCGACCCCCGCGGCCCGGTAGAGGGGGACTTCGAAGGAGAAGAAGACGACCATCTTTGTGACCCATCGGGCGATCGACCGGACCCTTCCCGGCCTCCAGGCCCAGATCTGGGGACTGATATAGTACAAAACGGGGATTCCCTTTCGGTGGGCGAATCTGGCCAGTCTGAGGTTAAATTCCGGGTAGTCGATCAGAATGACAAGCTCCGGCCTTTCCTGAACCATGGCCTTCTTCAAGAGGTTGAGGGTTCGGAGCGCGGTGCCCAGCTTCCGGAAGGCCTCGGAGATGCCGACGACCGAAAGGTTGGCGACGTGCTGGAGGAGCTGAACTCCCCTGCCTTTCAACCCATCGCCGCCGACCCCGAAGAAGTGGACCTTCGGGTCGATCTCCCGGAGGGCGTCCACCAGATGGGCGCCATGAAGGTCTCCGGAGACCTCGCCCGCGACGATCATGATTTTCTTGGGGGACATTGAGCAGTGAGGCCCTCCCTCATCTTCTGGAGGATGGCCAGGGCCATCTCCAGAACCCTTCTCCCTTCGCTTCCGGAGACCAAGGCCTTCTTCCGTTCCCGGACGCTCTGGAGAAAGGAACGGATCTCTTCCTCGAGGGGATCGACCTTTTTTACGGGGAGGCATTCCGCCTGACCGGGATTGAGGGATTCCACAGAGGCCCCGGCGGCCTCTTTCGAAAAGAGGGCGGTCTGGTTCTGAAAATCGACGATCAATACTCCATCGGGCTGATAAATCATGACGTTCCGGACCCGATCCTTGGAGGTCCTGCAGGCGGTGAGACGGGCCCTGCAGCCGTTTTCAAATTCGATCTGGGCGTGGGCCTCATCGAAATGGGGGGTGAGGACGGAGACGCCCCTGGCCTTCAGATCCCTCACCCGGGAGCGTATCAGACGCAGCAGGATATCGAGATCGTGGACCATCAGGTCGAGGACGACATCCACATCGCCCCCCCGTCCGGTGAAGGGCCCGAGGCGGTGAAACTCGATCAGGAAGGGATCTTTGATCCTTCCCTCGGCTGCCTGGAAGGCCGCGTTGAAGCGCTCCTGATGGCCCACCTGAAGGACCAGGCGACGCCCTTCGGCCAGTTCGATCAGCTCGTCGGCCTCTTCGAGGGTGCTGGCGATCGGCTTCTCGACAAGGACGTGGATTCCCCGAAGCAAGCAGTCTTTGGCGATTTCGTGGTGCAGGGAGGTGGGGACAGCGATGCTCACCGATTCGACCCGGCCGAAGAGCTGGGCATGATGGGAGAAGGTTCTGACCGAATATCGACGGGCGATCTCTTGGCGACGGGCGGGATCGATGTCGACCACCCCCACCAGCTCCACCCCTTCCAGCCTCAGGTATTTTTCGATATGGAATCGGCCGAAATATCCCGCACCGATCACACCCACTCGGACTTTTTCCACTTAACGGCAGATCCCCCTTTTGCTCTGTTGAAGAAACGTGAGGAGATGGGCTACCTCCGGCATCTGGGAGAGCTCGGAGGCCTCCACCTTCCGGATCGCTTTCTCCAGAGTCAGACCGGAGCGGAAGAGGATGCGGTAGGCCGCCTTGAGGGCGCGGATGGTCTCTTCGCGAAAGTTGTGGCGTTTCAATCCGACGGTATTGAGACCGAAGAGTTTGGCCCGGCTTCCCGCGGCGAGCATATAGGGTGGGATGTCGAGGACCACCCCGGTCACGCCGCTGACGAAGGCATACGTGCCGATTCGACAGAACTGGTGCACGGCAGAAAGGCCGCCGAGGACCGCCCCGTCTTCGATGAGGATGTGGCCGGCGAGCGTGGCCCCGTTGGCCAGGACGACCTGATGCCCGATCTGACAGTCGTGGGCCACGTGGGAGTAGGCCATGAAGAAGTTCCGGTCTCCGATGACGGTCTTGCCTCCTCCTTTCACCGTTCCGCGATGGAGGGTGACCGATTCCCGGATGATGTTCTCATCCCCGATGATGAGGTAGGTCTTCTCTCCTCGGTAGGCCACGGCCTGGGGTGCCTCGCCGATAGAGGAGAATTGATAGATCCGACAGCGCTTTCCGATCGAGGTCCCCTCGCGGATCACGACATGGGGACCGATCCACGTCCCCTCCCCGATGGAGACGTCCCTTTCAATAATCGAGTAGGGGCCGATCACGACCCCTTCCCCGATCTCCGCTTTCGGATCGACGATGGCCGTTGGGTGGATCATCGCTCCTCCCCCAACATCGCCAGCAGCTCGGCCTCCGCCACCAGCTTCCCCTCCACCAGGGCCCGCCCCTTGAATCCCCACACGGACTGACGCTGGCGTGTCACCTCCAGTTCGAACCGAAGTTGATCTCCCGGGATGACCGGTTTTCGGAAGCGGGCATTGTCGATCCCCAGGAAGAAGACGGGCTTCTTCCGATGGTGGTCGAGCTTCTGCTGATCCTCTGCGGGCATGGACTTGAAGACGAGAACCCCGGCGGTTTGAGCCATGGCCTCCAGGATGAGCACCCCTGGCATGATGGGCTGGCCAGGGAAGTGACCTGGGAAAAAAGGTTCGTTATAGGTCACGTTCTTGAGCCCCACGATCCGCTTTCCCGGTTCGATCTCGAGGATCCGATCGACCAGGAGAAAAGGGAAGGCATGGGGAAGGATGGCCATGATCTCCTTGGCTTCAATCATCCCTGTCTCCTTTCTTTTGGGAAGAGAGTTCCGCTTCGATCCTCTTTAATCGTCCCTCAATCTCAGCGAGGGATTTTTTCATCTCCGGCAGTTTGACAAGGGTGGCCATCGTCCGGAGCCACTCCCGATGGGGTTGGGCCGGGGATCCGGTAAAGGCCTGATCGGGAGGAAGGTTCTGAGCCACCCCGGACTGGGCCCCCACCCTGACGTTGTCGCCGATCTCAAGATGGTCCACCACTCCCACCTGTCCGGCCAGGATCACGTTCTTGCCGATCTTGGTGGAGCCCGCTATACCGACCTGGGCGACAAGGATCGAATCCTCCCCGATCTCGACGTTGTGGGCCACGGTGACCAGGTTGTCGATCTTGACGCCCCTTCGAATGACCGTTTGGCCCAGGGTCGCCCGGTCGACCGTGGAATTGGCGCCGATCTCGACATCATCTTCGATGATGACGCGGCCGATTTGAGGGATCTTGACGTTCCGGTTTCCCTCCTTCACATATCCGAACCCGTCGGCGCCGATGACGACGCCGCTGTGGAGGATCACCCGTTTTCCGATGACCGAACCGGGGTAGACCGTGACATTGGGATAAAGGATCGAGTCTTCTCCGATGACGGAATCGTCCCCCACGAAGACGCCCGGATAGAGGGTGACCCGATCTTCGATCTTGCAGCGTTCACCGACATAGACCCAGGGGAAGAGGGTGAGGTCCTTGCCCAGCTGGGTCGAGGGGGCGATATGGGCGCGGGGGTCGATGCCCCCGGCCTCGTAAGGTTTGGAGACGAGGAGGGCGAGGATCTTTGCAAAGGCCAGCTGGGGATTGGAGGTGAGGATCAGCGGTTTTCCAGCAAAGGAGACCCCTTTGGAGACGACGACGGCCGAGGCTTGGGTCGTCTCCAGTTTCTTCAAGTACTTTGGATGGGCGACGAAGGTGATCTGTCCGCCCTGGGCCTCGTCGATCGAGGCAGCCCCGGTGATCTCGATCTCCCCGTCTCCGGCGAGCTCTCCTCCCACCCACTCCGCCAGCTCTTTTAACTTCCTCCCCATCAGCCTCTCCTCGGGGAATCGATCCCCCGGTCTACTTTTTCTGACCGTCGTAGAGCTTGATGATCCGGTCGGTGAGGTCGACGGCCTTGGAAGCGAAGAGGACGATGTTGTCGTTTAACTCGAGGATGAAGGTGTATCCTTCATCGGTTCCAAGCTTTTGGATGACCTTTTGCAACCCCAACGAGATGTTTCGCTCCATCTCGGCCCGCTTCTGGTTGATCTCGTTCTGGGTATCCTCTTGCCACCGCTGAAATTCGCGGACCTTTGCCTGAAATTCCTTCTCTTTGGCAGTGCGTGCCTCGGGTTTTAACATCGGGGCCTGTTTGTCAAAGGCCTCCTTCATCGTCTGGAGCTCCTTCTGTTTCTCCGCGAACTGTTTCTGAAATTTTTCGACCTCTTTGATGATCGTTTTTTTGGCCTCTTTCCCTTCGTTGCATTCGTTTACGGCTTTCTGGATGTCCACAAAGCCGATTTTTAGGGCCTGGGTTTGGCCCCACCCCGGAGCCGCCCCAACGAAGAGCATGAGGCCTCCGACCGCCATCGCCAGCCATTTCCAACGCATCGTCGCACTCCTTTTCTTCTTGGTGGATATCTATCCTAATAAACGGTTCCAACCGTAAAGTCAAAGACCCTTCGCTTCTCCCCGGGTTTGGGATTGGGATTGATCCCGAGATCGATATGGATGGGTCCGAAAGGCGAGAACCAGCGGATACCAGCCCCCAGCCCCGTTTTCAAAGGGGTGAGATCCTTAAACTTATCGAACCCTTTCCCAACATCCCAGAAGAGGGCGCCCCTCAAACCGATTTCGGGGGCCAGAGGAAAGATCAATTCCGACTGGAAGGAGAGCATCTTCCGGGAACCCAAAGGCTCTCGATTCACATCGAAGGGACCGGCCATCCCGTACTCGAACCCCCGGACCGTGTGGAGGCCTCCGACGTAGAACTTTTCATAGATGGGGACCTTCCGGCCGCTATAGGGCTGGACAAATCCCAACTTCCCCCTGAGATTCAGGACCGTCTTCAAGGGAAGTGGAAAGTACCAACTCGTTTCCGCGACACCTTTGAAAAAGTAATTGTCTCCCCCAAGCAAACCTCCCGCATTGGTGAGGGTGAGGCTGTGCCGGGCTCCCTTGGTCGGGTTGTAATAATCATTTCGGGTATCCATGGAGAGAGACGCCGAGATGGCGCTCGTCACCTTCTCCCCTTCTTGCTCCTTGATGAACCGGGAGGCATCGAGAGTGACGTCGAAGACCTTCACCTTCTCCAGTTTATACATGGCGTCCAGCCGGAGAGACTCGGTGAGCTCTTTTCCGTAGCGAAGGTCCCCTCCGGAGACCCGGTAGGAGTAGGTATCGAATTCGTGGTTTTCGTGGTAGAGGTCGATTCCGGCCGAGAAGTTATATCCGAGGAAGTAGGGGTCTGTGAAACTGAATCTCAGGTCGCTGGTCTCCGAACCCAACTTGAATTTCAGGATGGCGTGATAACCCAGGCCGAAAAGGTTTCGGTCAGAGATCGACGCCTGGCCCACCACCTTTTCGATCGAACTGTAACCGATGCCGAAACTCAAGGCCCCGGTCGGCGCCTCCTCGACCTTCACCTCCACGTTCATCTTCTCTTCGGTGGTTCCCCGGCTCGTGGTCATCTCCACCTCTTTGAAAAAGCCCGTCCGTTTCAGGCGATCCCTGCTCTTGCTGAGGCCCGAGGCGCTGTAAAGCTCCTCCTCGGCGATCCGGAGCTCCCGCCGGATGACCTTATCCCGGGTTTTGGTATTGCCGACGATCTGGATCTTTTCAAAAAACACCTCCTTCCTCTTGTCGATCTCGAAAGTGAGATGGACCTTCAGGGCCTTCTCATCGGTCGTGGTGACGGGGACCACCTCCACATTGGCATATCCCCGATCGGCGAAGAGCTCGGTCAAGGCTTGGATCTCCTTTCGGATGGCCGAGGTGCTGTAGATGTCGTTCCGTTTGAGCTTGAGCCTCCGAAAGAGGTCCTCCTTGGTCGTGAGGACGTCTCCTTTGAAATCGATCTCTCCGATGCGATATTGGGGGCCTTCCACGATCTCGATCTCGATGCGAATCCTTCTGGGATCGGTCAGATCGATCTTCGGTTCGGAGATCTTGACCTCGAGATACCCGTGGTCGATGTAATAGGCCGTCAACATCTGGAGGTCATTTTTCAAGACGTCCTCGTCCAGGATTCCGGTTTTGGTGAGGATGGAAAAGATGTTCCTCTGTTTCGTCTGCATGACCTTTTTGAGGTCGGAGGTTTTGATCCGCTTGTTGCCTTTAAAGAGGATTTTGTGGATATGCCCTTTGATCCCTTCCTCGATCTGGAAGGTCACCACCGCTTCATTGGTTTCGAGATACTCGACGCGGTGATCGATCTTCACCCCGTAATAGCCCTTCGAGAAATAGAGCTTCCGAATCTGCTCCGCATTCTCTTTCACCTTTTCCAAGTTGAGGATCGAGCGGGGGGTTAGGGTGACCTTCTCTTTGATCTCGTCCATCTTCAACTTCTGATTCCCCGTGATGAGGATCTCTTTGATGGAGGGCTTTTCCATGACGATGAAGATGATCTCCTGACCTTTGGGCGTGGGCTTGATATCCACCTGGACATCGGAGAAGTAGCCGAGGGCGAAGATGGCCCGGAGGTCCTCCCGCACCTGGTCCAAAGAGAAACGGCCCCCTTCCCGACTTTTAATCCCGGTGCGAATCACCCCCTCCTCGACCCTCAGGTTTCCGAGGACGGTGATCTTATAAATCACCTCTTCCGAAGCCCTGCACACCGCTGCGATCGAAAGGAGCAGTCCGAGCAGGATCGGGGCAAACTTTTTAAAGGCCATTCGAATCGGAAATCTCCTTTCTTTTGTTGTGGCTTTCTGTCCTCCCGGGTCGGTTCGCACGTCCGAAGCCCTTTTTATCCGATCGCCTTTCCATCGGTCAAGAGGATCTGCCGGGGCATCTGAGCGGCCAGGGAGGGGTTATGGGTCACCATGATGAGGGTCACGTTTTTCAGGCGATTCAGTTCTCGAAGCAGGGCGAAGACCGAGGCCCCGGTCTTGGAATCGAGGTTGCCGGTAGGCTCATCGGCCAGGAGAATTTTAGGCTCCAACACCATCGCCCTGGCCACAGCCACCCTCTGCTGTTCCCCTCCCGAGAGCTCCCCCGGTTTATGGGAGAGCCTTTCTTTCAGCCCGACCAGGGCCAGGATGGCCTCGGCCCGCCGGGTCGCCTCCTTTCTCGACATCCCCTGGATCAGACAGGGCATCATCGTGTTTTCGAGGGCGCTAAATTCGGGCAGGAGATGGTGAAACTGGAAGACGAAGCCGATCTCTTGATTTCGGAAATGGGCCAAATCGCGTTCGTTCAGGGTGAAGATGTCCTGGTCACCGTAGAAGACCTTCCCAGAGGTCGGTCGGTCAAGGGTCCCGAGGATGTGGAGGAGGGTCGTCTTTCCGGCCCCGGAGGCCCCGACGATGGCGGCCATCTCCCCCCGGGAGAAGGTGAGGTCGATCCCTTTGAGGACGTCCACCTTCTTGGCCCCGTTTCCAAAAGATTTATAGAGCTGCTCCACCCGGATCCAATCTTTCAAACGAGTGACTCCTTTGTCGTCTCACGGAGGCCCGAGGTGAGGACCTCCTTCATCCGGCTGAGACGCTTCGATGAGATCTCCCTGGCGATGGCCTGCAGAGGGGGATGCCTTCTCAGGAGGTCCTCAAAATCCCTCTTTGATAATTCTAAGAGTTCTGTGGGCCTCGTAGTCCGGGCGAAAGCCATCCGGGGTTTATCGAGAAGCACCCCGATCTCACCGAAGAATTGCCCGCTGCCCAATCTTGCGAGGACCGCCCGTTTCCCGTAACGGGTCTGGGTGAAGATCTCCACTTCACCGCTCTTGATCAAATAGAGGCTGTGGGGAGGGTCTCCTCCCTGGAAGATCAGGGTATCGCCCGGAACGTTCTTCACCTGAAATCGGTTTAAAAGATCGGCCCGCTCGGGCGCTGAGAGAGGTGCAAAAAGGGGAGAAAGGGCGATGAGGTTGTCCATGACCCGCCGTTTGAAGAGATCTTCGAGGATCTCCTTGATGCGGGGATGGCGTTCGAGAAGGGCCTCCAGGTGATCCCGCGAGACCTCCACCGTCTCGCAATCCGTCAGGGCCTTGACGCTTCCATGCCTTCGTCGATCGAGGAAGAAACCGAATTCCCCGAAACAGTCTCCCTCCCGAAGATGTCGGATCGGCCGTTCCTCGCCCCTCCGGTCCTTTTTGTAGACCTCCACCTCCCCGCGGTTCAGGAGGATGAGGGAATCCCCGGGATCCCCCTCCCGAAAGAGATAGGCCCCCTTGGGGAACGTTTTGAAGCAAACGCGCTCGGAAAGGGAGCGGAGTTCTTCTTCGTTGAGATCGGAGAAGAGAGGGAGAGCCTGGACAGAAGGGCCTTTCTGAGTGAAGCGGGCCTTCTCCGCATGGAGCTGGGCGAGCCTCTCGTTCACCCCTTTTTGGGAGGGATCGAGCCTCAAGATCATTTTGAAGACCGAGATGGCCTGAAGCAGGAAGCCATCGGCCGCATAGGCCTCGGCCACGTTTCGGTATTCGGCCAAGGCCTCCCTCTTTCTGCCCAACCGCTCGAGCCACTCTGCCCTCTTCAAGCGGGACCGAAGGTCTTCGGGATTCTGTTCCAAATGTTTTTCAAGGGCTTCGAGGGCCTTTTTCCAATCTCCCCTCGAGAGAAAGGAAAGGGCTTCATCTTTTGGGGAGGTCTGGAGTTTATTCATATCGCAGTGCCTCGGCCGGATCGAGCTTGGAGGCCCTCCAGGAGGGGTAGATCGTCGCCAGGAGGCTGATCAGGATGGCGGTGAGGACGATGAGGGAGACATCGAGGAGGTTCACCTGTGAGGGGAACTTGTCGATGTAGTAAACGTCACGGGCGAGGATCTTGAACTCAAAGGTCTTCTCCACGAAATCGATGATCGGCTCCAGATGAAAGGCGATCGTCAACCCGGCGAGGGTCCCCAAGATCGTCCCCACGACCCCGATCACGCCGCCCTCGATCACAAAAATTTTCAGAATACCGCTGGAGGGCGCGCCCATCGACTTCAGGATGGCGATGTCCTTCGTTTTCTCCATCACCACCATGATCAGGGTCGAAACGATGTTGAAAGCCGCCACGAGGACGATCAGGACGACGATGATGAACATGATGGTCTTTTCTAATTTGAGGGCGGCAAAGAGGTTTCGGTTCATCTCCATCCAGTCCTTCGTCCAGTAGGGAAAGCCCATCGTTTTTCGGATCGATCGGCTGATCTCCTGGGCCCGATAGATATCCTCGGTCTTGATTTCGATCCCTGTAATCCGGTTCTCCATGGAGAAGAACTTCTGGGCGCTGCCGAGGGAGATGAAGGCCATGGTGTTGTCGTATTCGTACATCCCCGAGTAGAAGATCCCCTTGACCTGGAAGCGTTTCATCTTCGGCATCATGCCCATGGGCGTCACCGTGCCCAGGGGGGAGATGACCTGGACCGGATCGTCGATCGCAACGGATAGATGCTTCGCCAGCTCAACGCCTAGGATGATCCCCGGGGGGGTCCCTCCTTTCTCCTCCTTCAGGGAATCGAGGCGTCCGGCCTTGAGGTTATTGGCCAGGTCGGTCACCTTGGGGGCCCGGTCGGGGTCGATCCCCTTTAAAACGGCGCCGGAAACGCCCGACTCCGACGAGAGCATCACCTGACTGAAGATGAAGGGGGCGGCGGAGATGACCCCTTTCACCCCCTCGACCTTCTTGAGGATCTCTTCGTAATGGTCGATCCCTGCCTCGCTGGCCTTAAGAAGATGGATGTGGGCCTGGGTGCCCAGGATCTTCTCCTTGATGGTCTGTTGAAATCCGTTCATGACGGAGAGGACGACGATCAAGGCCATCACCCCCAGCATCACACCGGCTACCGAGATCACGGTGATGATGGAGATGAAGGTCTGTTTCCGTTTGGCCTTGAGATATCGTAGGCCGATAAACCATTCGTAGCGCATCGATCCAAACCCGCCCTCACCTCTCCTTCCTGAGCAGCGGAAAGAAGATGACATCGCGGATCGAAGGAGAGTCGGTCAGAAGCATCACCCATCGGTCAATGCCGATCCCCTCCCCGGCCGTGGGGGGCATTCCATATTCGAGGGCGAGGAGGAAGTCCTCATCGAAGAAGAGGGAGGGGTCCCCTTCCTCCGTCCGCTCCTTGAGCTGCTGGAGAAACCGCTCTCGCTGATCCAAGGGGTCGTTCAACTCCGAAAAGCCGTTGGCGATCTCTCTGCCGGCGATGAAGAGTTCGAACCGGTCCACCACTTCCGGATCCTCTTCGTTCCTCCGAGAGAGAGGGGAGACCTCCGTGGGGTAATGGGTGACAAAGGTCGGTTCGATGAGATGGGGCTCGACCGTCTCCTTGAAGAGGTCGGCCAAGACCCTTCCGTGCGAGGTGCCCTTTTTCAATTCGAGTCCGAGGCCGCGGGCGACCTCGATTGCCCGGCCGGGATTTTCGATGACCGCGGGGTCGAGATGTCCCACTTCGACGAGAGAATCCTTGAAACGGATGCGCCTCCAGGGCCTCTGGAAGTCGATCACCTTCCCCTGACAGGGAAGCCGGGGGCCCCCATGGATCTCATGGACCATGGAGCTGAGAAGCTCCTCGGTCATCTCCATCAGATCGAGATAGGTCGCGTAGCTCAGGTAGAACTCGAGCATGGTGAATTCCGGATTGTGAAGGGTGGAAAGCCCTTCGTTCCGGAAGCTCCGGTTGATCTCGTATATCCTCTCAAATCCTCCGACCACGAGGCGTTTGAGATAGAGTTCCGGGGCCACCCGGAGATAGAGTTTCATGTCGAGGGCGTTGTGATGGGTCTCGAAGGGTCTGGCCGTGGCCCCACCGGGAATGGGATGGAGCATGGGTGTCTCCACCTCGCAGAAACCCCTTTGGTTAAAGAAGTCCCTGATTCTCTGGATGACCAGGGTGCGGGTGAGGAAGACCTCTTTCACCTTCGGGTTGGCGATCAGGTCGAGGTAGCGCTGACGATACCGGAGCTCGATGTCCGTCAGGCCATGCCACTTCTCCGGGAGGGGACGGAGGGATTTGCCGAGGAGGCGAAAATGGTGGACCTGGAGGGTGAGTTCTCCGGTCTTCGTACGGAAGACCTTCCCCTCCAGCCCGATAAAATCGCCTATGTCAAACCTTTTAAAGAGCCGGAAGGCCTCCTCTCCGAGGATCTCCTTCTGGAGGTAGGCCTGCATTTTACCATCCCGGTCCTTGACATGAATGAAACTGGCTTTCCCAAAGTTGCGGATGGCGACGATCCTGCCCGCGATGGAAAACCGTTCGGGAACCGAACGAAGCTCCTCCTCAGTCAGGGACCCGTAGGCCTCTTTGAGGTCTTTTGAGGTATGGGTGACCCGGAAGTCGTTGGGGTAGGGATTGATCCCCTCCTCTCTTAAGGCCTCCAATTTTTTGATCCTCTGCTGGATCAGTTCGTGGGTTTCGTCCATCTCGGTTGACGCACCTCAAAGGTTCGAAAAAAGATGTAAGATTGAAGGGTTACCTTTTACTTTCAAGACTCATTTAACTAACCCATTTTGCCCATGGCGTCAAGTAAATTTGGCCCCCTGACCTTTTCCCTCTTTTTTCATTTTTTGAAAGGTCGGGGTTCACTTCGGGGCCTTTAGGATTTCTCCTACCAGATCATAGGGGAGGGCCTGGGTGATCCTTGCCTCGACCCATTGTCCGGGTCGGGCTCGGCCTTTGAGAAAGACGCACCCGTCGATCTCGGGGGCTTGGGTCTTTACCCTTCCTCTCCAAAAGGGTCGCTCGCCATCGTTTCCTTCTACGAGGACCTCTACGGCCTTACCGATCATCCCTCTATTTTTTTGGAGAGATACCCTCTTCTGAGTCTCCATCAGGAGTCGGTGGCGTTCTTCCTTGATCTCCTCAGGGACCACCCCTTCAAACCGAGATGCCGGTGTCCCTTCCTCGGCCGAATATTTGAAGACGCCGAGGTGGTCGAACTGGGCCTCTTCGACGAAGTGAAGCAGGGCCTGAAACTGTTTTTCCGTCTCTCCTGGAAATCCCACGATCAAAGAGGTCCGAAGGGCGACCCCCGGGACCTGGCTCCGGAGCCTCTCGAGGAGTCTCCGGATCTCATCGCCTCGGGTCCGGCGGCCCATCCGTCGGAGGATCCCATCATCGATGTGCTGGATTGGAAGGTCGAAATAGGGGCAGAGCCTCTCTTCGTTGGAGAAGAGTTCGAGAAGGCCATCGGTAAAAAGAGAAAGCTTCGGGTAGCCGTACAGAATCCGGATCCAACGGAGCTCACCGATCCCGACCAGCTGGCGGAGAAGGGTTTCAAGGCTCGTTCCATCTCCTAAATCTTGGCCGTAGAAAGTTGTGTCCTGGGCGATCAGGATCAATTCTTTAACGCCCTGATCTACCAGTCTCCTGGCCTCCCGGAGGACAGAAGGGATCCTTCGGCTCCGATAGGGCCCCCGGATCTTCGGCACGGTGCAGAAGGTACAGGTCCGGGAACATCCCTCGGCGATCTTCAGGTAGGCCGTGGGGGAAGGGGTGGAGAGGACCCGGGGGGTCCGGTCGTTGTAGAGAAAGCTCGGTCCGGAGAGATAACTTTTTCTCCTCTTCTCCTGAGCGATGAGCCTTGGTATCTTTTGAAAAGAGCCGGTCCCAACAAAGAGATCCACCTCAGGGAGTTCCTTCTCGAGGGCCCTTCCATAGCGCTGGGGAAGGCAACCCGAGACGACGAGAAGGCGACACCGGCCTTCCTTTTTGTATCGGGCAAGCCGGAGGATGGTCTCGATCGCCTCCTGGGTCGCCTCCTGAATGAAGGAGCAGGTGTTGATGATGAGGACCTCGGCTTCCGCAGGATCGGTGGTGAGAGGATGCCCGGCTTTGGAGAGGAGGCCCACGGTCACTTCGGAATCGACCAGATTCTTCGGGCATCCCAGGCTGACGAGGCAGACGGTTTCTTTCATCCCTCCCATTATACCCCACCGATGGGGAGGCGTCCATCGAGGCCTTCTTTTGGGTTAAGACATCGGCGCCAGGGGGAGGGGGGGAGTGATAAGCCTTGGTTTAGAAGATGTCGGAAGCCT
>JAOAHX010000027.1 GCA_026415035.1 Thermodesulfobacteriota bacterium
GGCCTGGAAGGCCCGGTTCAGGTCGCTCGTGAAGACGCCCGCCTGCAAGCCGAAGCGCGAGTCGTTCACGAGCGCGATCGCCTCCTCGAAGGTCTCGTAGGGGCTGATCGTCACCACCGGCCCGAAGATCTCCTCCCGGGCGATTCGCCATTCGTTCTGAACGTTGCCGATGACGGTGGGCTCCATGAAGTAACCGAGGCTGAGAGGCCCCTCCTTCGGTGGAAGGCCACCGGTGAGAAGCCTTGCGCCTTTCTGCCGGAGGCCGTCCTCCACGTAAGCGCAGACCTTTTCGAACTGAATCCGGTTGATCAGGGCACCGACATCGGTGGCCTCGTCCAGGGGATCGCCGATCTTCAGATTCTTCAGTTTCTTGATAAGTTTCTCGAGAAATGAATCGTAGATCGATTCGTGGAGAAAGAGGCGGGAGCCCGCGGTACAGGACTGCCCCTGTCTCGTAAAACGCATGGCCAGAAAGACGCCCTCCACAGTCTGGGGCTCATCGGCATCGGGAAAGACGATCTGGGGGCTCTTTCCCCCCAGCTCGAGGGTGATCGGAACGATCCGTTCGGCCGCTGCCTCCATGATCGTCCTACCGATCTCATGGGAACCCGTGAAGGTGAGCTTCCTCACCAACGGATGTCTGGCCAAGGGGATGCCGCACTCCGATCCGGTCCCCGTGACCACATTGAGAACGCCCTTCGGAAGAAACCCCGCGCAGATCTCGGAAAGTTTCAGGACAGCCAGGGGCGCCTCGGAGGAGGGCTTGAGGACCAGCGTGTTTCCCGCGGTGATCGACATGGCGATCTTGAGGGCGGCAAGGCCCACAGGCGAATTCCAGGGGACGATCCCTCCCACGACGCCGATGGGTTCCCTCCGGGAGTAACTGAGGAGGTTCTCGCCGAGAGGGACGACCTCCCCCTTGATCTCGCTCGCTACACCGCCGAAATACCGAAAGATATCGGCCGTGAGCAGGGCCTCAGGCCGAGACTGGGTCCGGATGGCGTTTCCTGTCTCGAGGGCCGTGATGCGGGCGATCTCCTCTGCCCTCGCCTCGATCGCCTCGCCGATCCGGGTCATCACCTTTCCCCGCTCTCTCGGGGGAACCCGTTTCCACTCCTCAAAGGCCCGGGCTGCCGAACGCACCGCACGCTCTACATCAGCGGGTCCTCCCCGGGGGATTTCGCCGACGACCGTCCCCTTCCGAGCGGGATTTTCAACGGGAAGGTATTGGCCTGTGGTGGCCTCGACCCACTCTCCATCGATCAACATCCATCTCCGGCCGATCTCCATGATCTTTACCTCCTTCCCTCTTTTCAACCCATCGGGGTCCGCTATTTCAACGCCCGATCACACAAAGCCCCCCAAAGAAGGTTCCTTGTCTTCACTCCGCCACGAGAGACGCTCGATGCCGGCCCTGGCCGGCATCGAAGTTTTGGAGCGGTCTTTTGGGTTCGCTTCGAAGGCAACGTTCTCGACGTCAGGCGATGCTGTGATTGGCCAGTTTTTCGAGGACGGTGACCATCGCGGAGTGGTCGAGATCGCTTCCTCCCTGTGCCGCAAGGGCATTGAAGAGCTCCTGGGCGATGGCCGTACCGGGAAGGCTCAACCCCATGCTCCGGGCCGACTGAAGGGCGATGTTGAGGTCTTTTTGATGGAGCCTGACACGGAACCCGGGATTGAAGGTCCGTTTGATCATCCTCTCGCCATGGATCTCGAGGATCCGGCTCTGGGCAAAGCCTCCGAGGAGTGCCGCCCGGACCTTCATGGGATCGGCGCCGGCCTTCGAAGCAAAGAGCAGGGCCTCGGCCACCGCCTCCAGCGTCAGGGCGACGACGATCTGGTTGGCCACCTTGCATGTTTGACCATCACCGTTTCCACCGATGTGGACGATATTCTTCCCCATCAATTCGAAGAAGGGCTTGACCCGGTGGAAGACCTCCTCCTTCCCTCCAACCATGATGGAGAGGGTGGCATTTTCAGCTCCGACCTGGCCGCCAGAGACCGGCGCATCCAGCATCTCCACGCCCATCGCCGCCAGCCTCTTGGCGAATTCCTTCGTCGCGATGGGCGAGATCGAGCTCATGTCGACCACGATCTGCCCCGGCCTCAGCCCCTCGGCCAGGCCATCGGGTCCGAAGAGCACGGCCTCCACATCGGGCGTATCCGGAACCATGATGAAGATGATCTCAGACCTCTGGGCCACCTCCCGGCAGCAGGTGCATCCTTTGGCGCCCAGGCTGCAGAGAAACCTCACGGGCTCTTCCACCACATCGCAGACATGCACGGTGTGCCCTGCCTTGACGAGATGGCTCGCCATCGGTTTTCCCATGATTCCGAGACCGACAAATCCCAGTTCTGACATAATCTCCTCCTTTAAGATTGAAGATAGGGTTCGATCCACTTCAGCCCCTCTTCGGTGTTGCCGGAGGGGATATATTCGCAGCCCATCCATCCCTCATAGCCCGCCTCGTCGAGGAAGCGGAAGAGGTTTGGGAAGTTGATCTCTCCGGTTCCGGGTTCGTGCCGGCCCGGGACGTCGGCCAACTGAATATGGCCGATCTTGGAGAGGTGGCCGGTGATCGTCTTCGTGAGATTCCCTTCCATGATCTGCATATGGTAGATATCGTACTGGAGGAAGAGATTGGGGTGTCCGACCTCCTCCATGAGCTGTAAGGCGTCCCTCGTGTGGACGAGGTAGAATCCCGGAAGGTCCTGATCGTTGAGGGGCTCGATGAGCAATCGGATCCCCTCTCTTTCCAGGGCCCCCGCAGCAAAACGGAGGTTTTCGATTAAGGTCCGTCGCACCTTATCCGGAGCCATCCCCGAAGGCCTCTTTCCCACAAGACAGTTCAGGCGGGGACACCCCAATGTTTTGGCGTACTCGATGGCTTTGCCCACGCCATCCTGAAATTCCCCCTCCCTGCCCGGTAGGCAGGCGATCCCCCGCTCTCCCGCCTGCCAGTCTCCGGGGGGAAGATTGTGGAGGACCTGGACGAGACCGTAGCGATCCAACCTCTCCCTCAACTCCTCCTTCTTCCAGGCATAAGGGAAGAGGTATTCTACCCCTTTAAACCCGACCTTGGCCGCCTTTTCGAAGCGGTCAAGGAAATCGACCTCGTTAAAGAGCATGGTCAGATTGGCGCTGAATTTCGGCATGAGGCTCCTCCCTTCTGGAAATCGAATTTGACGGTCTACTCTCGAACGACCTAACCCGACTTCTTGGTGGCGATATTCTTGAAGATCTCCCAGCTCTTGAGGAGTTCGAGGGCCCGTTCGAGCTGGGCGTCAGGAGGTCTTTTCTCCTTCTCCTTCGCCTCCGGCTTCGGTTTCTCCTTCTCCTGCCTTTCTTTCTCCTTCACGTCGATGAGGTGACGCTCCAGGTCTTTCTCCGAAGGCATCCTCGGGGGCGGCGTTGGGGCGGTCTTCTCCTCATCGGGCGGAGAAGGTTTGACGACGATATCCGGGACGATCCCCTTGGCCTGAATGGATCGGCCGTTGGGTGTGTAGTAGCGCGCGGTCGTCAACCTCAACCCGGAGCCGTCCTTCAGGGAGAAGATCGTTTGAACCGAACCCTTCCCGAAAGTCTGGGTCCCCAGAATGATCCCCCGACCATGATCCTGAATGGCGCCGGCAACGATCTCGGCGCCGCTGGCGCTTCCCCCGTTGACCAGGACGACCAGAGGATAGCGGGCCAACGAATCGTCTTGGGGCTGGGCATGGAACTTCATCTTCTGCTCCTCCCTCCGGCCCTCGATCGAGACGATCAGCCCCGATTCCAGGAAGCGGTCCGCCACCTTCACGGCCTGATCCAACAGGCCTCCTGGATTGTTTCGGAGGTCGAGAATCAATCCCTTCAGGTTCCCCTTGGTCTCCTCCTCGATGGCCTTGATCGCCTTTTGAAACTCGGCGTCGGTCTTCTCCTGAAACTGGGAGAGGCGGATATAGCCATACTGCTTTTCGAGCACCTCATAACGGACGCTCCGGATCGGAATCACATCGCGGACCAAGGTGAACTCCCGCGGTTTCGGAAACCCCTCCCGCATGATGGTGAGGGTGACCTTTGTCCCCTTCGGGCCCCTCATCCGCTTGACCGCATCCATCAGACTGAGATTTTTGGTCAGCTCTCCGTCTATCCGGAGGATCTGATCGCCCGCCTGAATGCCTGCTCGATGGGCTGGCGTATCCTCGATCGGTGAGACCACGGTGAGCACGCCGTCCCGGATCGTGATCTCGATGCCCAGGCCCTCGAACCGACCTTTGGTCTCTTCCTGCATCTCCTTGAACATCGGAGGGGGTAAAAAGGCCGAATGGGGATCGAGCGTCTCGAGCATCCCCTTGATGGCCCCGTAGATGAGGTCTTTCGATTTGGTCTCCTCCACATACTCCTTCTGAAGCAGACTCAGGACATCGGCAAAGACCCTCAGATCTTCGTAGGTCGGATTGGAGAGGGCCGAGACCTTGTGAAAACGGCCCAATCCCACGGTCACGCCCAGGATAAAGAAAAGGCAGACCACGATGATGATCTTTGCATGCTTCATCCCTCTACCCTCAACCATCTTCTCCTCCCTCTCGCTCATCGCCTTCTCGACTCCTCGCCCTCCCCTGCTGAAGCCAGTTTGTCGGGCTGGGAAATCCAGTCCATCGGATCCTGGGCCTTTCCCTGATGGCGGACCTCAAAATAGAGGGACGGTCCTTTGAGGGCCCCGGCGCCGCCCACCAGACCGATCGTCTCGCCTTGAGCCACGACATCACCCGCCTTCTTCACCAGCTGGGAACAGTATCCGGAGACCGTGAAGAGATGATCTCCATGATCGATGATGACGAGATTTCCGAATCCTTTAAACCAATCGGCGAAGACGACCCTTCCGGGAAGGATCGCCTTGACCTCCGTCCCCATCTCCGCCTGGATCTCGATCCCGTTCTGTCCTCTCTCTCTGAAGAGGCTGATCACCTTCCCATGGACCGGCGGGGGGAGCCTCCCCTTGAACTGTTCGGGCCTCGTCTTCCCATAGGAGAGGAGGCTTTTTTCGCGCTCCAGTCGCTGAATGAGGGCCTGGAGGTTTCTCGCCCGCTCCTCCAGCTCCTCGAGCAACTTTTGATAGACCACCTTCTGGCTCTGGATCGATCGAAGGAGGTTCTGCTTCTCCTTGTGGATCGTCTCGATCTCGGCCTTCTTCTTCTCCACCTCCAGGATGGCGCCTTCCCACGCCCGCTGGGCCGTGGCGAGTTCCTCCTGGTAATGCTCTTTCAGGGCCACTTGGGATCGAAAGGCCTCTACCAGGCGTGCATCCGATTGGAGCAATGCCTTCATATAGGAATCCATCTTCAGGAGGTCGGAAAAGGAGGGAGAAGCCAGGACGATCGACTCCGGGGAGGTCCTCTCCATCTTATAAAGGGCGGTCAACCTCGAGAGGAATTCCCTCCGGGTCCGCTCCAGCCCTTGATTGAGCTTCGATATCTGGTCCCGGGTCTGTTTTAACCTCTCCCGAATCCGGGCCACCTCTCGCTCCATCGCTCTCAACTCTTTCGTCCTCTTGAAGAGTTCGGTTTCAAGCCTATTGAGGGTATCGAGAATCGACGTCTCCTGCCCACGGATCGCCTTTTCCTTCTTCCGGGCCGCCGAGATCTCTTTGCGGATATCGGTCAGGGTCCTCTTCTTCTCGGTGAGGTCTCTCTCGATCTGGTCCTTCCGGCTTCCCTCCACGGCAGGAAGGCCCAGGAGAAGGTTTGCGCAAGCCACCATCACCAGGATCGACCGTTTCTTGCCCCGGACCATCCCTCAACACCTTTTGTATCTGATAAATTTCATCGTCGCCACCCAGCTTCCGAAAAGCCCCATCAGGGCTCCCCCAAGGAGGATCCACAGGACCGTCACCTCGGGAAGAAACGTTAGGGGGAGGTCGGCCAACCACCCCTTCCTGAAAGGGGCGAGGGCCAGGCGGACGACCTCATACAACAGGCGAAGAAACCCGATGGCCATCCCTGCTCCGAAGAGACCCTGGATCACCCCCTCGAGATAGAATGGGACCTGGATGTAAGCCGGGCTCGCCCCTGCCATCTGCATCGCTTCGATCTCCTCCTTGCGGGACGAGATGGTCAGCTGGAGCGTATTGGAGACGATGAAGAGGATCGCCGCCAGCAGCAGTCCACCCAGGATCCACTGGGTGAGCCGGACGATGTGGATGAGCACCGAGAAGGTCTCCATCCACTCCTGGCCGTAACGGATCTCCTCGATCGACGAGATCCTCTTCAGTTGACCCACCACCTCCTCCATCTTCGTCCTGCCCCAGTAGTCCTTCTTCAGTCGGATCTCGATGGAGGCGGGAAAGGTCGAGGGCTTGACGCCATCGAGGAGGTTCTTCTGGGGACCGAGCTTCGCCTCCATGAAGGCCATGGCATCGAAGGGCGAAAGGTAATTGACCTCCTCCACGCCCTCCAGCTCTCTGATCCTCTTCAGGAGTGCCTCCACCTCGGAAAGCGAGGTCTCGCCCCTGAGGTAGGCGATCACCTCGAACCTCTCCCCCCATTTTTCGAGGAGGGTGGTGAGGTTGAAGGCGATCAGGGAAAAGGAGAGGAAGATGAGGAGGGAGATGCCGATGATCGTGACGGTGGCCAGGTTGGAGAAGAGGTTTCCCCTCATGTTTCGGAGGGCCCTTCTCATGGCATTGCCCAAGAAAGCGATCATCCCTCGACGATCACCCCTTCTTCTCCGTTTCCATCCCCGCTTTCCTCCGCCCCGAGAAAAATCCTTCGGTAGGGATATCGCTGGATCAGGTGGGCATCCTGGGTGGCCAGGAGGATCGTCGTCCCTTCCTGGTGGAGTTCGGACAGGATGGCCATCACCTTTTCGGTCATCTCCTCGTCGAGAAGGCCCGTGGGTTCGTCGGCCAGGATCAAGGGAGGTTTTCGTACCACCGCCCTTGCGATGCTCACCCGCTGCTGTTCCCCCGCCGAGAGGGAAAAAATCGGATCCTCGGCCCTCTCCAACAGCCCGATCTGGCTCAACCTCTCCAACACCATCCTCTGGATGTCTCGATGGGGGCATCCGATGACTTCGAGGGTGAGGGCAACATTCTCTCTCACGTTCCGATCGGTCAGGAGTTTGAAATCCGGGGAGATGATCCCCATCCTTCTCCTCAGCTGATCCACCTTCTTGAACCCGGGTTGGGTGAGGCGAAGGCCATCGACGATCACCTCTCCCGAACTCGCCGGCTCCAAGCCGTAGAGGATGCGGAGGAGGCTGCTCTTTCCGGATCCGCTCGGACCGGAGATGAACACAAACTCCCCTGCCTCGACCTCCAGACTGAGGTTGGAGAGGGCGGTGATTCGATTCGGATAGGTCTTCGAGACGCCAGACAGGTGGATCATCAAGTCCAAACTAACACGATCCCCCTCTTTTTGCAAGAAAGGGTCGGTGAGGCCGCGATCGCCCCTTGAGGCCTTTTCTCCTCGGGAAAGGGTTCTCTATTCGCCTTTGAAATCGGGCCTTCGCTTCTCGACGAAGGCCCTGGCAGCCTCCTGATGATCCTGGGTCTCGGAAAGGAGCGCGAGCTGGGAGGAGATGTAGTCGAGGTGTGAGCGCAGGGTACTTGACTGGGCTTGGTAAATGGCCCGTTTCATCATGCGGACGGCAAGGGGGGGTCGGGAGGCGATCTTTTCGGCCAATCCCCGCGCCTCTTCCAGCAATCGATCATGGGGGACGACGCGGTTGACCAAACCGATTCTCAAGGCCTCCTCCGGGGTGATCACCTCCCCGGTCAGCAACAGTTCCATGGCCTTTCCCAGGCCCACGAGCCTCGGCAGGAGATAGGCTCCTCCATCTCCGGGGACGAGCCCCAAAAGTATATAAGACTCGGAGAGCCTGGCCCGGTCGGAACAGATCCTCAGGTCACACATCATCGCCATGTCCAGGCCGGCGCCCATGGCCGCGCCGTTGATGGCTGCGATCACGGGTTTGTCCAGGTCCTCGAGCGTCAGGGCGATGCGATGGACGCCTTCCCACAAAAACCGCTTCATCGCCCAAAGCCGGAGTTTCCCCTCGGCCATGTCCCGGATATCCCCACCGGAGCAGAAGGTATCCCCCTTGCCGGTGACGAGGATGACCCGGATGCGGGCATCCTCTTTGGCCCGTTCGAGGAACTCCCTCCAGAGCCTGATCATCTCCTCGCTGAAGGTATTCTTCACCTCGGGTCGATTCAAGATGATCCAGGCCAGTGGACCATCGACCTGATAGAGCACGTGGGGCTCTCCCATCCTCCGCTCCCTTCAATCCTCCTTCAGATTTCCTGCTAACTTCCAGTCCACCTCTTTCAACACGTCCCCAAGGGTGCCGAGGGAGCCATCCTGCGCCGCCTTCTTCTTGTATCGATCGAACTCCTCCCGGTCCTCCCTCTCCTCCAGGGCCCTCTGGGAGAGCCTCACCCTCCCCTCCTCTTCGACGGAGAGGATGGCGACCTCGATTTCGCTCCCCCTTGGAAACCGCCTTTTTATATCCCCCTTCTCGGTGCTCCGAAGCTCCTCCAGGGGGAGAAATCCTTTCATCTTCGTCCCGAGCCGAGGAAGCCCAACAAAGATCCCATAAGGCTTAACCTCCTCCACGATCCCCCTAAGGACCTGCCCCGGTTCGAGCCGCACCTCCGCGGCCCCCCCTTCCCTCTCCATCTTCTTTCTCAGCTCCGCCTCTTTGATCGACAGAGAGATGCGCCTCGTCTCGTGATCGATGCCGAGGACGAGAACCTCGACAGACTCCCCTTCTTTCAAGACCTGTTTGGGATGGGTCACCCGCTCGTAGCGGATTTCGGAGATGTGGACCAGACCGTCGACCCCGGGGGCCACCTCGACGAAGGCCCCGAAGTCGGTCAATCGGGTCACCTTCCCTTGAATGATCTCTCCCTCCTCAAAACCGAGCCCCTTCTGCCAGGCGTCGGGTTCGAGGGCCTTGAGGGAGAGGGAAATCCTGGGCTTTCCCTCTTTTTCCGACTCCACCTTGAGCACCTTCACCCGGACGGGCTGACCCACCTGAAGGACCTCGGAGGGGTGCTCGATCCTTCCGTGGGAGATCTCGGAGATGTGGATCATCCCTTCGAGGCCCCCGAGATCCACGAAGGCGCCGAAGTGGGTTAATTTGGTTACCTTCCCTTCAAATTCGACGTCGGGCTGGAGTCTTGCAAGGGTCTCCTTGGCCAATCGCTCCTGTTCCTCCTCCAGGATCGCCCGCCGCGAGACGATGATGTTCTTGCCCCTCTCCCTGATCTCCGTGATGCGAAACCGGTATCTCGCTCCGAGATGGACCTCTGGTTTCTCTGTATAGATCAGATCGATCTGGCTCATCGGGCAAAAGGCCCGAAACCCTGAGAGGTCGATCTCAAACCCCCCTTTGATGACGGCGGAGACCCTTCCCTCGACAGGGAGGCGATTCTCCTTGGCATCGCGCAGTAGATCGAGGGTGTCCGCCCCCTGGATCTTCATCCCCCGGGTCAACCGGATCCCGTCTTTGAGAGAGGCCACCCGCATCTCGACCCGATCCCCCGGTTTGACGGTCAGGTGTCCCTGTTCGTCCAGAAACTCTCCGATATCGGCAACCCCCTCGCTCTTGCCTCCTAGATCGACGAAGACCGAATCCTTGCCGACCTTGGCAACCACCCCGGTGACCCTCTCTCCCGGCCTCACCCTCTGGCTGGGCCTCTCATAGCTCGCCTTTAAAAGTTCTTCAAAGCTGATTTCCCTCTCCTTCTCTTTGTCCGCCATTCCCCTTGCCTTTCATTGATTGAGTGGGTTCACCCTTGAAGCCAGCCTCCGGTTACTTCCTCTCCTCAACGGAGATCAGCTCCACCTCGAAGATGAGCGTAGCGTTGGGACCGATCTGGGGACCGGCGCCCCTCTCCCCATAGGCCAGATGGGGCGGGATGAAGAGCTGCCATTTGGCCCCCTCCTCCATCAGCTGGAGGGCCTCGGTCCATCCCGCGATGACGCCGCTGACCGGGAAGGTAGCGGGTTGGCCGCGGCGGTAGGAACTGTCGAATTCGGTCCCGTCGATCAGCGTGCCCCGGTAATGGGTGGTGACCGTATCGGACAGCTTCGGCCTCTTCCCGCTCCCCTTCTTTAACACCTTATACTGGAGGCCACTGGCCAACGTCACCACGCCTTCCTTCTTTCGGTTCTCCGCCAAAAAGGCCTCCCCTTCTTTCTTGTTCTTCTCCCCCATCTTTCTGGCGGCCTCCTCCTGTTTGGCCTGAAATTCCTTCTGAAAGGCCGCGATCGTCTCCTTCATCTCCTGGTCGGTCATGAGGGGTTTGTTGCCCGAGAGCGCGTCTTTGAGGCCTCGGAGGAGGAGGTCGGGGTTGATCTCGATCGACTGCCTCTTGAGGTTCGTCCCGATGTCCATCCCGATGACATAGCTCACCCGGTCTTTCTGATCTTTCAAGACCGGCGTTGCCTGCCCATGGGCCTCCGCCCCGAAGAGCAAAAGCCCCAAAACGACGATCCAGCCGTGCTTCATGCGGCCTCCTTTCTGGAGAAAGATTTCGGCAACGATAACTTTGATTGTAAAAGGATAGGCCCAGGGATGCAAAGAAAAAAGTGCCCGAGGGGATCTCTATCCTACATCAATCCGGCGATCGATCTCTGCGCAAAGGAGAGGACATTGGCAGGAAAGAGTCCCATGTAAAGGGTCCCGATCAGGGCCAAAATCAATGCGAGAACCGGGGCCGGAAGAAAGGCAGGGAGGGAGATCTCTCGGGTGGCCTCCCTGAAATACATCAAGACCGTCACCCGGAGGTAGTAATAGACGGAGAGGGCGCTGTTGAGGACACCGATGACGGTCAACCAGTAAAACTTGGCCTCCACGGCCGCGCTGAAGACATAAAATTTGGCCATGAACCCGCCCAAAGGGGGGATGCCCGCCATCGAAAGGAGGAAGATCGTCAGGGAGGCGGCCAGAAGAGGATACTTAAATCCGATCCCCGCGTAGTCCGTGATCTGGGTATTCTCCTCCCCTTTCTTCCCGAGGAGGATGACGCAGGTAAAGGCCCCGAGGTTCATGAAGGCATAGGCCATGAGATAGAAGAGGATCCCCGCGGTCCCGGAGGGATTTCCAGCCACGAAGGCGACCAGGATGTACCCGGCATGGGCGATGCTCGAGTAGGCCAGCATCCTTTTGATGTTGCTCTGGGAGATGGCCAGGAGATTTCCCACGGTCATGGTCAAGGCCGCCAGAAGCCACAGGATGGCCGTCCAGTCGGTCCGGAACTCCCCGAGGCCCGTGAAGAAGACCCGGAGGAGGGCCGAAAAACCGGCGGCCTTGACGCCGGTGGCCATGAAGGCGGTCACCGAAGTGGGCGCCCCCTCGTAGACATCGGGCGTCCACATGTGAAAGGGAACCGAGGCGATCTTGAAACCGAAGCCGATCGTCAGAAAGGCGAGGCTCATCAGGAGCAGGGGATGATCCAAGAGCCTCTTTTCAGCGATGAAGGAGGCGATCGCCTTCAGGGAAAGGGAGCCCGTGGCCCCGTAGAGGAAGGCGATCCCGTAGAGGAGAAACCCGGTGGCAAAGGCCCCTAACAGAAAATACTTGAAGGCGGACTCCACCGAACGATGGTCCTCCCTCATCATGCCGGCCAGGATGTAGACGGAGATGGACATCGTCTCCAGGCCGAGGAAGAGGACGATCAGGTGGGCTCCCGAGGCCATGAGCACCATCCCCAGCGTGGCAAAGAGGAGGAGGGCGTAATACTCCCCGAACCCCATCCCTTCCCGCGTGACGTAGCCCATCGAGGTCAGGAGGGTGAGAAAGGCGATCAGGAGGATGGTGATCTTGAAGAAGACGGCCAGCCCATCGGCGACAAACATCCCCTCGAACCCGGACTTTCCGGATCCGACCAGAGGAAGGGTGTAGAAGAAGGCAATGGCCACGCCGACGAGGCTGAGGAGCCCGAGAAACTCCTTCCTCTCCCTCTTCGGCCAAAAGACATCGATCAGGAGGACGAGGAACCCGAAAACCGCGAGGACGATTTCTGGGGCTATGAGATAGAGATCGATCTCTGGGAATTTCATTCAGCTCCTCCGGTTGAAAAATCCGAAACCCGTTTAAGGCTCAAAGGTCCCGAGGATCCGACCATGGGGCCGATTCGACCCCCGGGACGTTACCCTACTTTTTGACCTCGGCCACGACCTTCGGCTCAGGCCGCTCCGCCTTCATCTCCACCTTCGCCTTCACCTCGCTCAAAAACTTCTCCACGCTCGCCTCCATCCTGTCGAAGAAGACCTTTGGATAGACGCCCATCAGGAAGATCAGGGCGATCATGGGAACGAGCGTGAGGACTTCCCGCACTTGGAGGTCCTTCAACCCCTCGTTTTCCGGATGGGTGATCTTGCCGAACATCACCCGCTGGAACATCCAAAGCATGTAGGCCGCCCCGAGGATGACCCCCGTGGCCGCCAGCACACCGTAGACCCGATTGGCCTGAAACGCCCCGAGGAGGATGAGAAATTCTCCCACGAACCCGTTCGTGCCGGGCAACCCGATGGAGGAAAGGGTCACGATCATAAAACAGGCGGCCAAAACCGGCATCGCCTTCGAGATCCCGCCGAAATCGGCAATCATCCGGGTATGCCGCCTTTCATAAAGCATTCCGACGATGAGGAAGAGGGAGCCCGTGCTGATCCCGTGATTGAGCATCTGATAGATCGACCCCTGAACCCCCTGGGGATTGAAGGCGAACATCCCGAGCATGACGTAGCCGAGATGGCTGACACTTGAGAAGGCGACGAGCCTTTTGAGGTCGGGCTGCATCATCGACACCAGCGCCCCGTAGAGGATCCCGATGAGGGCCAGGGTCGAGATGAGGGGCATGAGACCGAAGGCGGCATGGGGAAACAGGGGGATGGCAAACCGGATGAACCCGTAGGTTCCCATCTTGAGCAGGACGCCCGCGAGGATGACGCTCCCGGCGGTCGGCGCCTCGGTGTGCGCATCGGGTAACCACGTATGAAATGGAAACATCGGCACCTTGATGGCAAAGGCGAGGGCAAAGGCCGAAAAGAGCCAGTACTGCGTGGAGACCGGGAGGTTCAACCGGTAGAGTTCGAGCAGGTCGAAGGTCCCCTTGCCCGCAGTGCTGGCCTGGTGAAAATAGAGGGCCAAGATGGCCACCAACATTAAGACGCTTCCGGCCATGGTGAAAAGGAAGAATTTGATCGCCGCATAGATCCGCCTTGCAGGATTGCCCCAGACGCCGATCAGGAGGTACATGGGGATGAGCATCGCCTCCCAGAAGACGTAAAAGAGGACGAGGTCCAGGGCGACCAGGGCGCCGACCATCCCGGTTTCGAGAAAGAGGAAGGAGAACAGATACTCCTTCACCCGGAAAGTGATGGCCGTCCACGAACAGAGGATACAGAGGACGGTCAGAAAGGTCGTCAGCAGCACGAGGAGCAGGCTGATCCCGTCGATCCCGACCTTGTAACTGATCCCGTAAGCCTCCACCCACCACCAGTCCTCCACGAACTGCATCGATCCGGTCGTGGGGTCGAACTTAAAAAACAGGGGAAGGGAGGCAAGGAATTCGATCAGGGCAATGACCAGGGTCGTCCACCGAAGGGTCTCCTCCTTCTTGAGGAAGAGAAGGAGAAAGGCCCCCGCGAGGGGGAAGAAGATCAGAAAGGATAGGATGGGGATGCCCAAGATGTCCATGAACCGCGCTCCTTCCGGTTTACCCGTCTCGCCTCATCGGGGCGTTCATCTGAGGAAGATCCCCCGGAGAAGGTAGTATCCTGCGAGGATCACTCCGCCGACGACCATCGAAAAGGCATAATGCTGAACCAGCCCGGTCTGAGCCCTTCTCATCACGCTGGAGATCCAGCCGATGAGATAGGCCAACCCGTTGACCGTCCCGTCGATCACGAACTCATCAAACCCCTTCCAGAGCCCGCGGCCCAGACCCTTGATGGAGTCGACGAAGAGGATCTGGTAGAGCTCGTCTACATAATACTTGTTCGAGACCACCCTGTAGACCCCCCTCCATCTTTCGGCCAACACCTTGGGGAGGTGGGGATGCTTCAGATAAAGCACGTAGGCGACCCCGATGCCCCCGAGGGCGATGGCCACGGAGAGGGCCATGAGGAAGAGCTCGAGCGCCGCGGAGTGTCCCCCGGTTCCACCCGCCGCCCCTGCCTCAGCCGTCCCCCCTCCACCCACCACCGGCGCCAAAAATTCGTGGAGGTGATTGGCCCCTCCCAGCACATGGGGCACGCCCACATATCCTCCCACGATCGAGAGAAGGGCCAGGAGCACGAGGGGAACGGTCATGATCTTCGGAGATTCGTGGACGTGATGTTCGATGTGGGGATCGACCCTCGAGGCCCCGAAGAAGGTCAGGAAGAGCGCCCGGAACATATAGAAGGCGGTCATGCCCGCGGCCACCGCGGCCACCAGCCAGATGAGGAAGTGGCCCCGTGGGCTGGAGAAGGCCATCCAGAGGATCTCGTCCTTGCTGAAGAAGCCGGACAGACCGGGAATCCCCGAGATCGCCAGCGTGGCGACGAAGAAGGTCCAGAAGGTGACGGGAATCTTCCTTCTCAGCCCTCCCATCCTCCGGATGTCGAGCTCTCCGCTCAGGGCGTGCATGACGCTGCCCGCGCCCAGGAAGAGGAGGCCTTTGAAGAAGGCATGGGTCATCAGGTGGAAGATGCCCGCGGCATAGGCCCCCACGCCCACGGCCACAAACATATAGCCGAGCTGGCTGATCGTGGAATAGGCCAAAATCTTCTTCAGGTCGTACTGGCAGAAGCCGATCGAGGCCGTGAAGATGGCCGTGGCCACCCCGACGATCGCCACCACCGCCATCGCCAAGGGCGCCATATTGTAGAGGACGCTGCAGCGGGCCACCATGTAGACGCCTGCCGTCACCATCGTGGCGGCATGGATCAAGGAGCTGACCGGCGTGGGGCCCTCCATCGCATCGGGAAGCCAGACGTAGAGGGGGATCTGGGCCGATTTCCCGCAGGCCCCCAAAAAGAGCAGGAGGCCGATCGCCGTGGCCGTCTCGGTCGTCAGACCGGACGCTTTCGCAAAGGCCTCGGTGAAGTCGAGGGTCCCGAGGTGGATAAAGATCAGAAACATGCCCAAGATGAAACCGAAATCGCCCACCCGGTTCACCACAAAGGCCTTCTTTCCCGCGTTGGCCGCCGAATCCTTCTCATACCAGAAACCGATCAGGAGATAGGAGCAGAGGCCCACGCCTTCCCAGCCTACGAACATCAGGAGGAAGTTGTTGGCCAGGACGAGGTTGAGCATCATGAAGACGAAGAGGTTGAGGTAGGTGAAGTAACGGGCATAACCCGGATCGTCGTGCATGTAGCCCACCGAGTAGATGTGGATGAGAAAGCTCACGCCGGTCACGATCAGGGCCATGAGGATGGAAAGGGGGTCGATCTGATAACCGATCACCGTCCGAAAGCCCCCCGAGACGACCCAGTCGAAGAGCACCTTCTCGAAGAGCCGGTCCGCCGGAGGCCTCTGGATCAGGTCGAAGAAGACCAGGACCGAGGTGAAGAAGGAGAGGCCGATGGCCGAAGGGCCTACCCAGCTGACCGTGGCCTTTCCGAACCTTTTCCCCAAAAGGCCGTTGACCAGAAATCCGAGGAACGGAAAGAGGGGGATGAGCCACACATACTCGAGCATGAGAAACTCCTTTGATCCCCCCGATCCCTCTTCCGCGAGGGAGGGGACGGAGGGGTTACCATTTCAACAGTTGGACCTCATCGACGTTGATCGTCCCCTTGGACCGGTAGAGCATCACGAAGATGGCCAATCCCACGGCGGCCTCGGCTGCGGCCACGGCCATCACGAAGAAGGCGAAGATCACGCCGTCGATGGACTGGAGACAACGGGCAAAGGTGACGAACGTCAGATTGACGGCGTTGAGCATCAACTCGATCGAGATGAAGACGACGATGGCGTTCCGCCGGGTCAAGGCGCCGATGGCGCCGATGGTGAAGAGGGCGCCGCTCAAGACGAGGTAGAGGCTCGGAGGGATGCTCGGGATGGCCCACATGGTCGTTTCTCCTTATCTCCTCTGCTTGCTTAAGATGACCGCCCCGATCATGGCCGCCACGAGGAGGATCGAGACGATCTCGAAGGGAAAGAGATACGTGGTGAAGATGGCCTCTCCGACGGCCCTCACATCGGCCCCGACCTTTTCTGGGGCGTAGGAACCCGTCTGCCCGCTCGGGGCGCGGGCGGTAACCGCATACACGATGCCGATGAGAAAGAGAACGGAAAAGAGGCCTCCGAGGACCTTGGCATAGGCGATCTTCAACCGGGAGCGGAGCTCCGTCTCCAGATCGAGGAGCATGATGACGAAGACGATGAGCATGACGATGGCCCCGGCATAGACGATGACCTGGATGATGGCGATGAAGGGGCTGTAGAGGAGGAGGTAAAGGACCGCCACACAGAGGAGGGTGAGCGCCATGAAGAGGGCGCTGTGGATCGGGTTTTTCCGTGTGATGACCATCAGGGAGGCGACGATCGAGACAAAGGCCACCCCCAGAAAGATGAGCCATTGAAAGAGGGTCCCAAGATGTTCAGCCATGGTGTCTACTCCTGATTCGGCCAGAGCTGTTTTTTGGCTCCCCTTCGTCTCGATCGAAAAGGGGCCTTCTGCTTCGTTTCGAATCCCGGGTTTCTGGCGTCGAGGCCTGGCTTCATAGGTTGTTCCTCTTCTCCTCCAGGAGCCTCTCCGTGTTCATCAGAAAGGGAGCCCTCGATCGCTCCACCCATTCATAGTTCTTGCCGACGAAGATGGCATTGACCGGACAGGCCTCCTCGCAATAGCCGCAGAAGATACACCTCAAGGCGTCGAGTTCATAGGAGAGGGGATATCGCCGCCCCTCCGGGTCCTCTGCGGTCACGATGGAGATGCACTGGGAGGGGCAGACCGCCATGCAGAGCCCGCAGGCCACACACTTCGGCCTCCCCTCCTCGTCTCGCTCGAAATATTGAATCCCCCTCCACCGTTTGGCCGGAGGCCGTTTCTCTTCGGGATACTGAATGGTGATGGGTCGGGAGAAGAACTGCTTCAGGGTGAAGGCCAGGCCTTTGAGCAAGGGAACGATCATCAGAAACCCCCTCCTATCCTTTCAATGAAACGACCAGCGCCGTGACCAGGAGGTTGCCGAGGGCCAGGGGAAAAAGCACCTTCCAGCCGAATTTCATGATCTGATCGTAACGGAGCCTCGGGAACGTCCCCCTCTGCCAGATGAAGAAGAAGAGGAAGACGAAGAGCTTGGCGCAGAACCAGACGACCCCCGGAATGAAATCGAGCTGGGGCAAGGGGGGCTGCCATCCTCCCCAGAACAGGGTCACAGCCAGGCCAGCCATGGCGATCATGTGGGCGTATTCGGCCATGAAAAAGAGGGCAAACTTCATGCTGCTGTATTCGATGTTGAAGCCACAGGCCAGTTCCGATTCGGACTCCGGCATATCGAAGGGCGTCCGGTTGATCTCGGCCAGGCCGCAGACGAGGTAGAGGAGGAAGGCCAGGGGTTGATACCAGACGTTCCAGTTCCAGAAGCCGCCGGCCTGCTGAAGGACGATCTCCGTGAGCCTCAGACTTCCCGACAGGAGGATGACGCCGGTGATCGAAAGGCCGAGGGCCACCTCGTAGCTGATCATCTGGGCAGCGGCCCGCAGCGAACCGGTCAGGCCATACTTGTTTCCCGAAGACCAGCCGCCCAGGACGATCCCGAACTCGCCCAGAGAGGCCACGCCGAAGAGGTAGAGCAGGGCGATGTCGATGTCGGCGATCCTCAATTTGACGACCCAGTCGGTGAAGGGAACCCGGAACTCGTGGCCGAAGGGGATGACCGCGAAGAGGGCGATGGCCGAGACGATGGAGATCATGGGCGCCAGGACGAAGACCGGCTTGTCGGCGCCCGCTGGGATCAGATCCTCCTTGAAGAAGGCCTTGATGCCGTCGGAGAGGGGCTGGAGGAGTCCGAAGGGGCCACAGCGGTTCGGACCGTAACGGACCTGGAGGTGGCCCAGGACCTTCCGCTCCAGCCAGGTGAGATAGGCGACCGAGAGCATCAGGCAGGCGAAGACCACCACGCACTTCACGATGATCTCAATGAGAAGGTATAAGACCTGCATCCCGCTTCTCCTTCCACTCCCCTTTTCACACCGCAAACAGTCCGATTCGCACGCATCGGAGGCACCGTTCCGCCTCCTTCTGGGCTACGGGAATGGAGAACCCCTTCTCCACCTCGTCAAAGGTCCACTTCCTCGTCTCGGGAGGAAGCCTCTCGGGCATGGCCCGCCCCTTTCCGGCCGGATGGTCGATCCTCTCCTCCCGATCGTAAACCTTGATCCTCTCGAGGAGGGCCTCCATCCGCTCCTCCTCCGGTTCCTTCAACTCCCTTCCCTGGAGATAGGCATCGATCTGCTCGGCAGCCCTTCGGCCATGGGCCGCTGCCCGGACCAGGACGTCCGGTCCGAGGACGCAATCTCCGCCCGCAAAGACCCCCGGCCGGCTCGTCAGAAAGGTCCCTTCTTCGATCGCCAGGGTCGACCGTTTCGTCGTATTGATCCCGTCCCTCTCGCCGAGAAAGGAGAGGTCGATCGCCTGACCGATCGCGGGGATGACGATATCGGCCTCGAGGAAGAACTCCGAACCCCTGATGGGGATGGGTCTTCGTCTGCCGCTCTCATCCGGTTCGCCCAGTTCCATGCGGATGCATTCCACGCCGATCACCCTGCCCTCTTTGGCCACGATTCGCACCGGATTGCAGAGGTAATGAAAGACCACCCCCTCCTCTTCGGCCTCGTGGATCTCGGCCCGGTCGGCGGGCATCTCCTTCTTGGTCCTCCGGTAGACGAGATGGACATCGGTCTTTCCGATCCGGAACGAAGAGCGGACGCAATCGATCGCCACATTGCCCCCGCCCACCACGACGACCCGCTTCCCCTCAGGATAAGGGTCCCGGCCGAGGTTGATCTCCTGGAGGTAGTAGACGCCCGGAATAAATCCTCTGTACCCCCTATCCTCTCCTTCCACGCCCATGGGCGTGTTGGTCTGGGCGCCGACCGCAATGTAGAGGGCCTTAAATCCCTCTTCGAGGATCTGGGAGATCGTGATCTCCTTTCCCACTTGGACGCGGTAACGAAATTCCACCCCTAACCTTTCAAGGAGGCCTGTCTCGTAGCGTACGATCTCCCTCGGAAGCCTGTAGTCGGGGATTCCATAGGTGGCCATGCCCCCGGCCTCTTCCATGCGTTCGAAGACCGTGACCCGGTAACCTTTGAGGGCAAGATAATAGGCGCAGGTCAGGCCCGAAGGTCCGGCGCCGATGATGGCCACCCTCTCGGTTCGGAGAGGGGCCTTCGCCATTTCAGGGAGGATCCCCCTCTCCCGTTCAACATCGGCGACGAATCGCTTGAGCCATTTGATGGAGAGGCCCTCATCCACGTTCTGACGCCTGCAATGTTCTTCGCAGGGCCGGATGCAGACCCTCCCCAGAATGCCCGCCATACAGGTGGCCTCCCGGATGGCGGCGAGCGATTCTCTGTACCGGCCCTCTTTGATCAATTCGATATATCGGGTGATGGGGAGACGGGAGGGACAGGCGTTTTCGCAAGGCGCGGTCACCTTCACCCGATACGCCTGCCGGGGGAGCTTTCGCTTCAACCGAATCGCCTCGGAAAAACGGTCCTGAAAGTGTTCGAGCCCATGGAGCAAGGGCCTGGGCCCGGTCTGGCCCAAGTTGCATTTCGAACTCTGAAGGATCATCTCCGCAAGTGTCCTCAGCCTCTGCAGGTCCTCAGGTCTCCCCTCGCCATCGGCAATGCGGTTCAGGATCGTCGAGAGAATCCGGGTGCCCACACGGCAAGGGGTACACTTCCCGCACGACTCCCTCTGAACGGCCTCGATGTAAGCCCGGAGCAGATCGACGGGATCGACCTCGGGGCTCCGGATCACGATGCCATCCCAGCCGATGAAGGCCTTGATCGGCCTTTCCCGGTCGAACTGAACCGGAAGGGTGAGATTGGGCAGGGGGCTCCATTCCGTCTCCGGCCTTCCACGGTTGTCGACCACCACGCCTCCCCAACTGCTGAACAGGATGCCGGCCATAGCTTCCCCTTGTTGGATAACGACCTGTGTTGAGTTTCGAACCTCGATTCTCGAAATGAAGTTATCGGTCGATCTCTCCCAAAACGATATCGATGCTTCCGATGGTGGCGATCACATCGGCAATCAGGCTCCCTTCGATCATCCTTGGAAGGGCGCTCAGGTTAAGGAAGGAGGGTGGGCGAATCCTCACCCTCAAGGGCCGATTCGACCCGTCGCTCACCACATAGAACCCCAGTTCCCCTTTGGCCGCTTCCACGCTCGCATAGGCCTCTCCCTTCGGGACGTTGAATCCCTCGGAAGCGATCTTGAACTGGTGGATCAGGCTGGCGATGTCGGTGAGGACCTTCTCCTTGGGGGGCAGGACCACCTTTGGATCGTCGGCAAGAATGGGTCCCTTCGGCAGTCGCTCGAGGGCCTGTCTCACAATGGCATTCGACCACTCCATCTCCCTCAGCCGGACATAGTACCGGTCAAAGACATCGCCCGCCGAACCGACGGGGATGTCGAATTCAAACTCTTCGTAACTCGAATAAGGAAGGGCCTTCCGGACATCCCATTTCACGCCCGACCCCCGGAGGGTGGGACCCGTGACTCCCCAGTTGATCGCATCCTCTTTCGTGAGGACCCCCACGCCCTTGGTCCGTTTCAACCAGATCACGTTTCGGGTCAAGAGCTTCTCATACTCCTGGATGCGTTTTGGGAAGGCCTCCACAAAGGCCTTGATCTTCGCCTCGATCCCCTCCGGGAGGTCCTTGGCCACCCCGCCGATCCTCAGATATGTCGGGGTGAGCCTGCCTCCCGCCACCTCCTCGAAGATCCTCAGGACCTCCTCCCTCTCTCTGAAATTGTAGAAGAGCAGGGTCATGGCGCCGATGTCGAGGGCATGGGTTCCGAGCCAGATGAGGTGGGCGGCAATCCTCTGGAGCTCGGCCATCATCACCCTTAGGTATTGGGCCCTTTTCGGCACCTCGATGCCGAGCAACTTCTCCACGGCCAGGACGTAGGCCAGGTTGTTCCCCATGGCATTGGTGTAGTCGAGCCGATCCGTGAGCGGGATGATCTGGTGGTAGGTCCTCGCCTCGGCCAGCTTCTCCACCCCCCTGTGGAGGTGCCCGATATGGGGGGTCGCCTTGACGACCACCTCACCCTCCAGCTCCAGCACGAGCCTCAGCACGCCGTGGGTGGCGGGATGCTGGGGACCCATGTTGATGGTCATCAACCGTCTCTCTGTCATGTCAGACCTCTGGGACATAAGGTTTGCCAAAGTCAGGCCCTTCGAGGGGGAAGTCTTTCCTCAGCGGGTGGCCTTCGAAGCCATCCCAGAGAAGGATCCTTCGGAGGTCGGGATGGTTATCGAAGGAGATCCCCAAAAGGTCGAAGACTTCCCTTTCGAGCCAGTTGGCCGCCTTCCAGATCGACTCGACGCTGGCAACGGATTGACCTTCTCCGACCCTCGTCTTCACCCTCAATCGATCGTTTCTCTTGAAGGAATGGAGGAAGTAGACGACCTCGAACCGGGGAACCGACGGGTAGTAATCGACCCCGCAAAGGTCGACGAGCATGTGGTACTGGAGGTCGGGATCGGCGTAGAGAAACCGGCAGATCTCGAAGAGATCCTCCTTCGGCACCGTCACGCTCACCTCGCCCCGAAAACTCGTCTCTTCGAAGACAGAACCGGAAAACCTCTCCCGTAACTTTTGGACCGCCGGATGACCCATCTCGTTCCCCCCTGTTGGGCTTATCCCCTCGGATGAAGGGTGCTCCTGACATCTTTTCGGTCGGCTAAACTCTCCTTCTCGATCTTCCTCTGAAGCTCCAGGATCGCGGTGAGGAGCGACTCCGGCCTGGGTGGACAGCCCGGCACATAGACGTCGACCGGGATCATCTGATCCACGCCCTGGACCACGTTATAGGTCTTGAAGATCCCGCCCGAACAGGCGCAGGCCCCATAGGCGATCACCCACTTCGGCTCGGGCATCTGCTCGTAGATCCGTTTGACCATGGGAGCCATCTTTTTGGTCAGCGTTCCCGCCACGATCATCAGGTCGGCTTGCCGGGGCGAGGGCCTGAAGACCTCCGAGCCGAACCTCGAGATATCCCAGGTCCCAGAACTGGTGACCATCATTTCAAGGGCACAGCAGGCCAGTCCGAAGGTGACCGGCCAGATGGAGTATTTTCTGCCCCAGTTGACCACCTTGTCGAGGGTGGAGAGGTAGGGCGTCTTCTCAAGGTAGCTTTCTATTCCCATTCGAGCGCTCCTTTTTTCCAGAGGTAGACATAGGCAAGGATCAGGATCCCGAGAAAGACCCCCATGGAGAGGAAACCGTAGATCTTCAATTCTTTGGAGACGACGGCCCAAGGATAGAGGAAGGCGATCTCGATGTCGAAGAGGAGGAAGAGCATGGCGACGAGATAGTACTTGACCGGGATCCTGTGAAACGGAGATCCGTAGGTGGGCATCCCGCATTCATAGGGCGCCTCTTTGATGGGCGAGGGCTTTCTCTGTCCCAAAAGGTGGGAGGCGAGGACAGCGAAACAGGCAAAGAGGATCGCGATGCCCCCGAAAATGAGGATGGGAAGATAATCGATCAACATCGATGCTCCTTTTTAACCGTTTGCCGGCTCCGAGGCCGGGGATTCGGTTGGCTCCGGTCTAAGGATGGGCCTTCTCAATCCGGACCGTAGAGTATTTCAAATCCGGGATCTTCGATTCCGGATCGAGCACGGTGTTGGTGAGAAGGTTGACCGGCGCCTCCGAAAAATGGAATTTGGCAAAGGCCACGCCCTTGGCCACCCGCTTCGTGATCTTCACCTTTGAGGTAAACTCCCCTCTTCGGCTGATCACCCGAACCCAGTTTCCCTCGCCGATGCCCAGTCTCTCCGCATCCGAAGGATGGATCTCCACAAGGCTCTCCGGACACATCTCGTTGAGGAGTCTCACCTTCCGGGTCATGCTCCCAGCATGGTAGTGGTAATAATCCCTTCCGGTGCTCAGGATGAACGGATAATCCCGGTCCGGGATTTCGGGGGGTGGGGTGTAATCGACGGGCACAAACAATCCCTTCCCTCTTGCGATCTTTCCGCGGTGGAGGATCGGCGTCCCGGGATGGTTCACATCGGGACAGGGCCACTGGATGCCCCCGGATTCCAGCCGGGCATAGGTGATGCCCGCGTATTGGGGCGTGACCTTCCGGATCTCCTCGAAGATCTCCTCCGGGCCTCGATAAGACATGGGATATCCGAATCGGGAGGAGATCTCTGCGATGATCTCCCAGTCGGCCTTTGCGCCTTCGGGACCTTCGAGGGCCTTTCTCACCCGCTGAACCCTCCTCTCGGTGTTGACAAACGTGCCGTCCTTCTCGAGGAAGCTCAGGGTCGGAAAGACGACATGAGCCTGTTGGGCAGACTCGGTGAGGAAGATGTCCTGGACGACGAGGAGTTCCAGCTTGGCATAGGCCTTTTGAAGGTGAGAAAGATCAGGGTCGGTGACCATGGGATTCTCGCCCATGATGTAGATCGCCTTCACCTCTCCCCGGTAGGCCGCCTCGCCCATCTCCACGACGGTCAAACCGGGTTTGTCGGAGAGCGGGGCGTTCCAGAAGTTTTCGAACTTCTCCCGGTTCTCCCGGAGGGCCACCGGCTGATACCCAGGATAGACATTGGGCAGACCGCCCATGTCGCAGGCCCCCTGGACGTTGTTCTGCCCTCTTAAGGGATTGACGCCACTGCCCGGCTTCCCGATCTGTCCGCAGAGGAGCGCCAGATTGGAGATGGCCTTCACCCCGTCCGTCCCTTTGGAGTGTTGCGTGATCCCCATGCAGTAGAGGATGGCCGCGTTCTTGGCCGTGCCGTACATCCTGGCCGCCTTGATGAGATCCTCTTTCGGGATCCCGGTCACCTCCTCGACATATTCCGGCGTATATTGGCGGACTTTCTCCTTGAAGGCCTCGAAGCCTTCGGTATGGGCCTCGATGAAGGCCCTGTTATAGAGACCCTCCTGGATGATGATGTGGGCCATCCCGTTCAGCCAGGCGATGTCATCCCCGGGTTTGGGCTGAAGGAAGAGGTCGGCCTCCTCGGTGAGGTCGATCCGCCTCGGATCGACGACGATGATCTTGGCCCCGTGGAAACGGGCCCGATGTCTGAGGAGCATCCCGATCACGGGATGGGTCTCGGTCGTGTTGCTTCCCGTCACCAGGAGGAGATCCGCCTCCTTGAAATCGGCGATGGAATTGGTCATGGCGCCCGAGCCCAAGGTCGTGGCCAGACCGACCACGGTGCTGGAGTGTCAGAGACGGGCACAGTGGTCGACGTTGTTCGTTCCGATGGCCGCCCGAAGGAACTTCTGAAAGAGGTAGTTCTCCTCGCAGGTCACCCGTGCGGAGGCCAGGCCCGCGATGCTATTGGGCCCGTACTTGGCCTTGATCTCCCTGAGCTTGTTCGCGACGTAATTCAAGGCCTCCTCCCAGCCCGCTTCCCTGAACCTCCCGTTCTCTTTGATAAGGGGGGTCCGGAGTCTTTCAGGGCTGTGGACAAATTCGAATCCGAACCGTCCTTTGACGCAGAGAACCCCTTGATTCGTGCCGAGCCCTTCCCGCGTCGTCACCTTGATCACCCGGTTTTGGACCACGTTCACCTCGAGGGCACAGCCCACGCCGCAGTATCCGCAGACGGTGGTCACCCTCTTGGCCTGCCACTTCCTCCCCTTGATCGCGCTGACGTTCTCCGTGAGCGCTCCCACTGGACAGGCAGAGAGACATTCTCCGCAGGAGATACACCGCTCTGGCCGGACCGGTTCGACCCGTGCTTCAAAGCCCGTTCCCTGGAGGTCAAGGACCTCCCGGCCGACGACCTCCCGGCAGGTTCGGATACATCGACTACAGAGGATGCAGCGATTCGGATGGTATTTGATCGCGGGCGTGGCATAGGTCTTGGGCTCTTTGGCCGGGGCATCCACCCGGTACAGGGCCTGCGTGATGCCGTATTCATAAACATAATCCTGGAGGTCGCATTCCCCTCCCTTATCACAGACCGGACAGTCAAGAGGATGGTTCACCAGGAGGAACTGTAGGACCTCCTTGCGGATCTCGCGAACCCTTTCGGTCTCGGTCTCCACCACCATGCCGTCCTGGGCCATGGTGTTGCAGGCCGTCACAGGACTTTTAAGGCCCTGAACCTCCACCACGCACATCCGGCACATCCCCGTTGGAAGAAGGCTTTCCATGTGGCAGAGGGTCGGAATCCGGATGCCTCCTGTTTTGGCCATCTGGAGGAGGGTCTGTCCCTCTTCTCCTACAATTACCTTTCCATTGATCGTGATCTTCATTGCGATTCTCTCCCGGGGAGACCTATTCAATCCCGAGCAAGCCCATCGATCGGCGAACCCTCTGAGATCAACGTCGAAAAAATTCGGGGGCCTTTCGTTTCGGAATCTCAAACGGCCCTGACCTTCCGAAACCTCCGGCTTTTTGTGAAATATTTAATTTGCCCCTATTGAATAGAACAACCCATCGAAATTGTCAAGTTAAAAAGATTTCCAATCCTTGACGTTCCCCTCCTGCTCTGATAGGCTTTTGAAGAGAGTGAGCTTGAGCCTTTTTTGAAACGGAGGTCCGTCCATGAGGCACCTTTTCGAAACCACCTGGATCAAGGGACTGCAATTGCCCAACCGATTCGTTCGCTCCGCCACCTGGGAGGGCATGGCCACACCCAAGGGAGCGGTCTCCCCAAAACTGGTGGAAACGATGATCCGCCTGGCCAGAGGCGGTGTCGGATTGATCATCACGGGGCATGCCTATGTCCGGCCGGAGGGACAGGCGAGCCCTTTTCAGCTCGGCATCCACCAGGACGATCTCGTCCATGGGCTTCAAGAAATGACCCAGGCGGTCCATGCTCAGGGTGGGAAGATCGTCCTCCAACTGTCTCACGCCGGAAGGTTCGCATGGAGGGAGGGAATCGGAAGACCTCCCCTGGTTGTCTCAGGAGATGGCTCGTCGTCTTCTCCGGTCGAAGAGCTCACCAAGCCGGCCATTCAGGAGCTGGTCCAGGCCTTTGCAGAGGCCGCCCGAAGGGCGAAGACCGCGGGTTTCGACGGGATTCAGATCCATTCTGCCCACGGTTACCTTCTCAACCAGTTCCTCTCTCCCGCCTTCAACAGGCGGCAGGACGAATACGGTGGGGACTTGCGCAACCGGGTCCGGGTCCATCTCGAGATCTGCGAGGCCCTCCGGAAGGTGGTGGGCGAAGACTATCCAATCCTGATCAAACTCAACGGCAGAGACTTCATCGAAAACGGGTTGAGCCTTGAAGAGTCGGTCCAGATCGGAAAGATCCTGGCCCGGGGTGGAATCGATGCCATCGAGCTCAGCGGCGGCATGATCATCGCCGGCAAGTTCTCGCCCAGCCGCCAGGGGATCGACTCGAGGGAGAAGGAGGCCTATTTCCAGGAAGAGGCGAAGGTGATGAGAGGAGAGGTGGGAATCCCCTTGATCCTGGTCGGGGGCATCCGGTCCTTTGAGGTCGCAGAAAAGCTCCTCCAGGATGGCGTTGCCGATTACATCTCGATGAGCCGACCCCTCATCCGGGACCCCGACCTGATCCTTCGCTGGAAAAGGGGCGAGCGTCACCGATCCGCCTGTCGCTCTGACAACCTCTGCTTCAAACCCGGAAGGGAGGGGGAGGGCGTCTATTGCGTGGTGAGGGCGAAGGAGGAGGGTGCGTCCTGACCGAGGGCCGCCCAATCCTTCGAGACAACCCCCTCCGGAAGAAGAAGCCCCAGCCTCCCCCGTGGGAAATCTTCCCTCAGGTTGATGGAGATCTGGTCCAGTTTGAACCGCCCGGTCAACCTCCGAAGATTTTCGTCCCGTTGCCCCCTCAGGTTGGTAAGGTCTTTCGGATGGCAGAGAAAGACCGGAGAAGATCCTTTAAGATGGACCCTCAGGAGGTGCTCCGAGAGATCATAAAAGAGGGCCGATTCGACCAGCTGATGGAGGGCGGGGTGATAGGGGCCAGCCAGGAGATGGGCTTCCAGCTCCCGGGTCGGCTGCAGACCCATCCGGGCAAGGGGGAGGCCAGCCTTTCTTAGCCTCAAAAGGCCCTTCTTCAACCACTCGATTCCCTCCTCCAGGGAGAGGGGAACATATGCTCCCCTCTTGTAGAACGCTTCAAGGGGGGAGCCTCTCAGCACAAGCGTCGGATGGATCCTCACAAAATCGGGCTTCAATTCGATCACCCGGTCCAGGGATTGGAGAAAGCCCTCGCAGGTGTCGCCAGGAAGCCCGATCATCAAATGGACGCCCACCTCAAACCCCCGCTCCTTCAATTCCCGGATCGCAGCGATTGAATCCTCCACCGTGTGACCCCTTTGGGAAAGGGCCAAGACCTTTTCGGACAAGGACTGGACGCCCAGTTCAACCGTCTTCACCCCGTACTGTTCGAGACGATCCAGGGCATCTTGACCCAGGGCATCGGGCCGGGTTGAGAGGCGAATCGAATGGACCTGTCCAGAAAGGAGGAAAGGCTGGACCACCCGCAGATAGGCAAGTTGATCCTCCTTGTCCATCGCCGTGAAACTCCCTCCATAGAAGGCCACTTGCTTCTCCCGTCCCTCCAAGAGAGACGAAGATCGGCCAAGAAAGGCCTCGATGAGGTCGCTGACCATCCCGGGAGGGAGGGGAGCTTCTGCCCATGCCTTTTGGTTGCAGAAGAGGCATCGATGAGGACATCCCCGGTGGGGAAGGAAGATGGGGAGGATAAGAGGCGTCAAAGAAATTCTCATCCCTCCGTCTTCATCCGCTCGATCCTGAGCCTCCCCAGGGCGAACCGGGCCGCTTCCTGTTCGGCCTTCTTTTTGCTATTTCCCCATCCCGTCCCTTTGATCTCCTCCCCGATCATCACGGAGGCCTGAAATTCCCTTCGATGGTCTGGCCCGGCCTCCCTCAACACCCGATAACGGGGGATGACCCCCATCTCCTTCTGAACGAAGTTTTGAAGGAGGCTCTTATAATCCTGGGAAAGGGCCAAGCATCCCTCCATCCCTAAGTAGGGTTCGAAATGATTCCGGACAACCCTCAGCGCCTGGTCGTATCCCGAGTCCAGATAGACGGCCCCGATGAGGGCCTCAAAGGCATTGGCCAGGATCGAGGCCTTATTGGCCCCTCCGTCACGCTGCTCCCCTTTTCCGACGAGGAGGAAGTGATCCAGCCTGAGCTGTTTGGCGAAAAAGGCCAGGGAACTCCTCTTCACCAGATGGGACCGCCACATCGAGAGCAGGCCCTCATGGGCCTCGGGAAACCCCTCGATCAGGAGGTGGCTGACCGCCAAATTGAGCACGGCATCTCCGAGGTACTCCAGGACCTCGTTCGAAGACCGGCTCGGGGCCACGGTTTGGTGGACATAGGATTTGTGGGTGAGCGCCCGATCCAGCCACGCCTTCTCCCGGAATCGATATCCCAGCCGCTCTTCCAGCTCGCTTAGGGCCTTCAGGCGCTGTTCATCCATCGTCGCCCTCCGTGAGATGGCCGACCACTCCCCGGTCATTCCATCCCGTGACGAAGACCTTTACCTCCCGGTTGGAAAGATCCCTCTCCCCGTCCACGGTGAGAAAGACAGGAAGATAGTTTCTTGAATGACCTTTCCATCTCGCCGGGCCTCTTCCCCCCATTTCCCGGCCTTCGACCAATACCTCGAGGGTGTGATGGAGAAACCGGCTATAAAAAGATCTCCTCTTCTCCCTTCCCAATTCCCTCATCCTCTTGGCCCTCCTCCGGATCTCCTCCGCGGGGACCTGTCGATCGAGATCTGCCGCGGGCGTTCCTTCCCTGCGCGAAAAAGGGAAGACGTGAAGATAGGAGACCGGAGCCGCTTGGATCCACTGATAGGTCTTCTCGAATTTCTCCTCCGTCTCTCCGGGGAATCCGACGATCACATCGGCGCCGATGGAGATTCCCGAAATGGATTGGCTCAATCGTTCGAAGAGCTCAGAAAGGAACCTACGGTCGTAGTTTCGGTTCATCCGGCCCAAAATCTCATCCTCTGCGCTCTGGATGGGGATGTGGAGATGGGGGCAGACCTTGGACGATTTAGAAAGGAGGGAGATGAGATCGGGCGTCACATCGAGGGGGTCGATCGAGCTGAGTCGAATCCGGGCAGGGGTATCCTCCGATTCCAACCTTTCAACTAACTGGCCGAGGGAAGAGGGAGGGTGTAGATCGTGGCCGTAAGCGCCGAGATGGATCCCGGTGAGAACGACCTCCTGAAATCCCTCCCCTTTCAATTGAGCCAGATGCTCCATCACCCTCTGGGGAGAAAGGCTCCTCGAAGGCCCCCTCACGAGGGGGACGATGCAATAGGAGCATCGGTGATCGCACCCCTCCTGGATCTTGAGGGAGGCCCGGGTTCGACGGGAAAAGCGGTAAACCGGAAGGTCGACGAAGGTGCGCTCCCGATGGATGTCTCCCACCTGGATCTTCGGAAGCCCTCCCTTTTCCAATTGTGGGAGGAGGCTCGGGATGGAGAATTTTTCACGGTTGCCGAAGAGATATCGAACCCCTCCCATCTTCGCGAAGGTCTCTGGGTCTGCCTGGACATAACATCCCGTGACGATGACGATCGATCCAGGATGTCTCCGCAGGGCCCTCCTCACCATCTGTCTCGAATCGAAATCGGCCCGGTGGGTCACTGTGCAGGTATTGATGATCATCACGTCGGCTCCCGATTCGAAAGGGACCGGGCGATAGCCCAGCGCCCTCAGCTGCTCCAGAAGGGCTTCGGAGTCGAACTGATTCGCCTTGCAGCCGACCGTGGCAATCGAAACGGTCTTCATCGAATCAAAGCCTGACCAATCGGATCTCTCCCCAGAGGCCCAACGTCTCGCCCACGACGATCAATACCCCCGAGATCCCCTCAATCTCTCTCCCCATTTCCAGACCCTTTTCGATATCCCTCTTTTCTTTGACGACGTTCCCGATGGCCGTGGCCGCTGCGTCGGCGAGGGCCCCGGATTTGGAAAGGACGCAGACCGCATCGGCCTTCCCAAAACTGAGGGAGTGGCCGACGGTTCCGGAAGAGGTGCAGATGCCAAGGGGGGTCATCCCGGCCTCGATCATGATCCCGATCCTTAAACTTAGTGGGGAGGACCCGGCATAAAGGCCGATGGTTCGATCTTTTTGGGAGACGAGGTAGATATCCCCTCCGTTTTCAACGATCACCTCGTCCGAATATGGGAGCAGGTCCCTTGAGACGAACTGGGCAATGGCCCCTGCCACCGAGGCCATCGGTCCGACGCCGGTCCGAACCGAGGCTTTGAGCATTTCTTTGATCATTTCAGGACAATGATCGGTTTCCCCAACTGGGATCAGACTCGTCCCGAAAGAAGGGTGCTGGGCAATATAGGTCTCGAGTTGGTGTCGATAAGCGAGCACGGAATCCCTGGCTTTCTTGAAGAGGTCCCTTTTGGCACGGATGAGCAGATCGGTCTCTTTTACAACCACCTCGAACCGAACGAGGTCGTTCTGTGTGACCAGATTTCGGTAGGTCCTTCTCTCGTAAATCGGATCTCTCCTTCAAAAAATCTATCTTCATATATATAATTGATCAAGTTCTGGAGTCAACGACTTGGAGGAAAGGGGCCCCCGAAAACCCTAAATAAATGGTCTAAAGAAGCGGGCCCATGATCCTCCCCTTCCTCCGGATCGAGGGATCCGATCCATAGCGAAACCGGAGGGGTTTCATCGTAGGCATTTCCTGAAGACCAAAGATTGGAAACAGACGATTTAACAGCGGCCCAACGAATTGAATTTTTTTTAAAAATGAGTTAAAAAACTGCTTTTGCAACCACTGGGTCGGCCCCTTTTCCCCACTTAAAAACCTAAAATAGTTATTGACAAATAAAACATTTTCAGATAATATTAAAAAGTTTTTTGTTTTAAACGGCGGGCAAGTTCATGGCCGAGTAACCTGTTGAATTTATTTTAGTTGAAGGGGATCGCGATGCCAACGATCAATCAGCTTGTCCGAATCGGGAGAGCCAAGGTCAAGAGCAAAACCTCAGCGCCTGCCCTGACGGGCTCGCCCCAAAAGAGAGGGGTCTGCGTGAGGGTCTATACCACCACTCCCAAAAAACCAAATTCGGCACTCAGAAAAGTGGCCAGGGTGAGGCTGACCAACGGGATTGAAGTGACGGCCTATATTCCCGGAATCGGCCACAACCTTCAGGAGCATTCCGTGGTCCTCATCCGTGGGGGTAGGGTGAAGGATTTGCCAGGGGTCCGCTACCATATCATTCGAGGGACCCTCGATGCCGTTGGCGTCCAGGACCGCAAACAGGGCCGTTCCCGTTACGGGGCCAAGAAACCCAAATAAGATCTTCTTTTCTTTTTGAATCGAGGCCCTGAGAAGGAGTCCATATGCCCAGGAAAGGGGAAGTCAAAAAGAGAGAAATTCTGCCCGACCCGAAATACCATGATGTTTTGGTGGCCAAATTCATCAATGGCATCATGCGCCGGGGGAAAAAGAGCGTGGCCGAACGCATCTTCTATCGGGCCCTCGATCTCATCCGCGAACGGACCCATTCCGATCCGATCAAAATTTTTTATCAGGCCATGGATCATGTGAAACCCCTCATCGAGGTCCGGCCCAGGAGGGTCGGCGGGGCCACCTATCAGGTCCCGGTGGAGGTGAGGCCTAACCGAAAAACCTCCTTGGCGATCCGTTGGATCATCGGATACGCCAAACAGCGATCCGAGAAGACGATGGAAGAGAAGCTCTGTGCCGAATTGATTGATGCGGCCAACAATCGAGGGGCCGCGGTGAAGAAAAGGGAAGATACCCATAAAATGGCCGAAGCGAACAAGGCCTTCGCACACTATCGATGGTAGGAGAAACCGGAGGGCCCGGTATCGATCAAGAGGTCGAGGTTTGGAAGTGTCCAACGCCCTGAAAGAGAGAATCCGAAATATCGGGATCATGGCCCATATCGATGCGGGAAAGACGACGACCACCGAAAGAATCCTCTATTACACGGGCGTCACCCATCGAATGGGGGAGGTCCACGAAGGTTCGGCCACGATGGACTGGATGGAGCAGGAAAAGGAGAGGGGGATAACGATCACCTCCGCCGCCACGACCTGCTTCTGGAAAGACCACCGAATCAACATCATCGATACCCCAGGCCACGTGGACTTTACGATCGAGGTGGAGCGATCCCTGCGCGTCCTCGACGGCGCCGTGGCCGTCTTCTGCTCGGTCGGGGGTGTGGAACCCCAATCCGAAACCGTATGGAAACAGGCCGATAAGTACGGGATCCCGAGGATCGCCTTCGTCAACAAGATGGATCGGGTGGGCGCCGATCTGGAGGGGTGTCTTCAAATGATGGTCGATCGGTTAAAGACCGCTCCGCTGCTCCTCCAGATCCCCATCGGAAAGGAAGAGGAATTTCAAGGGGTCATCGACCTCATTTCGATGAAGGCACTCCTGTTCGACCCGGAAACCCTCGGCACTCGCATCGATGTGGTCGACATCCCCGAGGCCTACCAGCCTGAGGCCCGTAGACGCAGGGAGCTTCTGATCGAGAAGCTCTCCGAATTTAATGACTCGATCCTCGAACAGTTCGTCGAGGGGAAAGAAATTTCCCCTTCCGAGCTCCGAAGGGCCATCCGACAAGCCACCCTCACCTTGCAAGGGACCCCCGTGCTTTGTGGATCCGCCTTTAAAAACAAGGGGATTCAACCCCTTCTCGATGCGATCGTCGACTACCTCCCCTCCCCTCTCGATTTCCCATTGGTGAAGGGAACCGACCTGGAAGGAGGGGAAAAGACCTTCTCGGCCCACAACGGGCATCCCCTTTCCGCCCTCGCTTTTAAGATCATGAACGACCCCTTCACCGGGCAGCTCACCTTCTTCCGGATCTACTCCGGATCGCTCAAGTCGGGCGATACGGTCTTCAACCCCACCAGAGGCAAAAGGGAACGCATCGGTCGATTGCTGAAGATGCATGCCAATAAAAGGGAGGAGATCCAGGAGGTCTCGGCGGGAGATATCTTCGCCGCCATCGGCCTTAAATATACGATGACGGGGGATACGATCTGCACGGAAAAGGACCCCATCATCCTCGAATCGATGACCTTTCCGGAGCCGGTCATCTCTGTCGCCCTGGAGCCCAAGACCAAAGGAGACGTGGACAAGTTAGGATCCGCCCTCCACAAATTGACTTTGGAAGACCCCTCTTTTCGAGTCAAAATGGATGAGGAGACCGGCCAAACGATCATTTCCGGGATGGGCGAGCTCCACCTCGAAATCATCGTCGACCGACTCCTCAGGGAGTTCAACGTAGAAGCCAACGTGGGAAGACCGCAGGTCGCCTACCGTGAGACCATCACCCGGACGGTGAGGGCGGAGGGGAGGTTCGTCAGGCAGTCCGGCGGCAGGGGCCAATATGGCCATGTCTGGTTGATCCTCGAACCCAATCCTCCGGGTCAGGGCTTCGAATTTGTGAACCGGATCGTCGGCGGGACCATCCCCAAAGAGTATATCCCTTCCATCGAAAGAGGTGTGAGGGAGGCCATGGAAAAAGGGATCCTTGCGGGGTTCCCCATGGTGGATGTGAAGGTGACCCTCGTCGACGGATCCTACCACGAGGTGGACTCTTCGGAGATGGCCTTCAAGATCGCCGGTTCCTTAGGGTTCAAGGAGGGGGCCCGGATGGCCAATCCCATCCTCCTCGAACCGATGATGGCCATCGAGATCATCACCCCTGAGGAGTTTGTAGGCCAGGTCGTCAGCGATCTCAACGCCAGGAGAGGGAGGACGACCCGTCTCGAATATCGAAAGGGGACGAATGTGGTTGCGGGCGAGGTCCCCCTGGCCAATATGTTTGGTTATGTCACCGATCTTCGGTCACTCACGCAGGGAAGAGCGACCTTCACCTTACAATTCTCTCATTACCACCCGGTCCCTTCTTCGGTGAGCGAGAAGATCCTCACGGAGTTGAAAAAGGTCGCCTGAGAAACACCCGAACTCAAGGAGGGAGGAGCCATGTCGAAGCCGAAGTTTGAGAGGACGAAGCCGCATGTGAATGTGGGGACGATTGG
>JAOAHX010000028.1 GCA_026415035.1 Thermodesulfobacteriota bacterium
CATTGCTCTTGAAGATCTCCGGCTCGAAAAACTCTATGTCGTTTATCCTGGAACTGAAAGATACACTTTAGATAGGCGCGTGGAGGCTCTGCCGCTGACTGCTCTGCCATATCTTACGATATAGATATAGGTAGTAGTAGGGTGGATCAAGTGTAACGGATCCACCTTTTATTATAGGGTGGATCCACTTTGTTTGATCCACCCATGATGGTGGGTCCGCTACGCTTGACCCACCCTACATCGACTACTGATGCAAAGGGCCATAGGGCCTTTTGGATATCCTCTTTTGATCTTCTCTCCTTTTCGTCCATCTTTTATTATCTTTTTTTTCTCAGCTCAAATTTCAGCTCTAATTGGGGATTTTGATCCTTCACCTCCTTCAAAATCTTTTTAACGATGGCAACGGCGTCTGAGAAAGCCTTTTCCACTTCGGATTTTGAGAGAAGTGTTCCAGCCTCGTAGGTCATTTCGTGCCTCTTTCTCCGCATCGATTCAAATTGTTCCGTGAGATGTCGATACCGTTCTCCCATGATAGCGCTCATCACTTCAACCACGGTCTTATGCTGTGCTCCATCGTCAGGGACAAAACCCTGGAGGAGCAGGAGGGCCCTTCCTGCCTTGAGCATTGCATTATAGGCCAGCAGATAGGTGGCTCGCTCTGCCAATGGAAGAATCTTTTCTGCCTCTTCGAGGTCCAAAATAGCTTCTTTTAACAGCGCCTCGATCTGTACCCAACCGGCCTTTTGCCTTCTAATTTTTCCAGCAGCCTCAAGCCTTTATAGGAGTTTATTTTGCATCGAGGGTCCCTTTCAAAAGGATAATCTCCTCTTTCAAAACAAGATTAAGAAAGCTTCCCTTTTTGCTCCTTTCTTTCTCAAATTCTTTAGGGGTATAAGCCGTGAAATTAATTTCTCTGTTCAAGGTTGACTCCAGCTTTCGAATATCCCGGGTAAAAGAAGAGCGGGAGAATTCTCCCACAACGACCAGATCGATGTCCGAACTGATTCGTTCCTTTTCTTTTGCATAAGACCCGTAAAGGAAGGCCAATGTAATTCCTTTATATCTTTGAACGAGATCTTTGAGACTCCCTTGGACGCCCTCTGTTTTAAAGATGATCTCTTTAAGCTCATGAAAAAGTGGGTAATTCCGGTTAAGAGAGTAGTATTTTACCCTCCCTTTGGTGACCGAGTGATAAACCCCTTCGTTCTCCAGCCTCTTCAATTCCCTCGAAAGGTTCCCCGGATCTTCGTCGATGAGGAGAGAAAGCTCTCTGACGTAGTGATTTTCATCGGGATGGGTGAAGGAGTAGGTCAGCAATTTTCGTCTCAATTTTGAGCCAAGCAGCAGAAACACGGGCAAACCTCATCTGTTGTTGGGTTTACATCATTTGTTGTAAATAATACAACAATGGGAATCCGCCATCAAGGTCTTAATCCCCTGTCATCTGGGTTTCCCCTTTGCCCTTTCTACTTTTCCTTTGGGAGTCTTTTATCACAATATTTTGTGGTGGGTCCGCTGCGCTCGACCCACCCTACAGGGGGAGGATTTCTCTGTCCTTCAACCTCACATAACCTCGGTGGGTGATTCGGAGGTGGGGGATGGCGGCGGTGCTCAGGGTATCGACCGTCAGCATGGGCCTTTCCCATCGGACACCGTTTCGGTTGAGGGCTTCTTCGATCCTTCGGACTTCTCTTCTCACGGTCTCCATCGGTTTCAAAGACATCAGGCCGAAAAGGGGCGCGGGGCATTCGGCGACGATTTCGCTTCCGATCGCATAGACGAATCCGCCTCCGATCTCCTTCGATCTCTCGACCACGGTCCCGATCGACGAGGGATCGCATCCCACCACGAGGATATCGGTCGCATCCCAGCTCGCGGTCGTTCCGTAGGCTCCCCTCTGGAGGCCGAATCCTTTAAGGAAGCCCATGAAGGCCTCTCCGCTTCCGAGACGGTCGAGGGCGAGGACCATATTGAGATCAGAGGACTCTTCAGGGTTGTCGAGATCGACGAAGCTCTCTCTCGTGACCAGCCTGCTCACAAGCTCCATGACCCTCACCTTGCCACGAGTCGGAAGAGAAGGAATCGTGTAATGCGGAATGTTTACCGTCGAGAAGAGGTGTTTTGGAAATTGGATCCTTCTCGGCTCGACCAGAGATTTTCCGTCTTGAAAGATGATCTTTCCGTCACACATGACCAGTCGGGGAGAGAACTCCTCAGGAGATGGGATCATCACAAGGTCTGCCATCTTCCCCGGTGTAAGCGAGCCGAGGAGGGGGTCGAGCCGGAAATGCTCGGCCACATTGAGCGTCACCATCTGGTAAACCATTGGTGGAGAAATGCCCATCTTCAAGGCGGTCCTCACCGCTCCGTCCAGGTAACCCTCCTCAAGAAATGCCTCCGGATCGACCCCATCGGTCGTCAGGGTGAGCCTTCTCAGGTCGATCTTCCTCTGGAAAATCCCGGCCACGCCAGGAAGCTCCTTCCGGATCCATCCCTGCCGGATCATCACCCAGTAACCCTGTCTCAGCCTTTCGAGCACTTCTTCTTCGGTGATGGGTTCGTGACAGGAGGAGATGCCGAAACCGGCATAGGCCTGAAGCTTCTTTAAAGGAGCCCCGGCGGTATGTCCCTCAACCACTTTGCCCATTGCGAGGGCAATTGCGATGAGTTTCTTTAACCTCTCTCCCTGTTCGCCTTCGAGAAAGAGGTTCCCCCAGTAAATCTCTCCGATGCCGAGGCACTTTGGATGTTTTAACAGAGCGATAAATTCGTCAAGGGTCGGAGCCATCACCTCCTCGACGGGGGTGAGCCCGCAGACCGGAGGAACGGTATGATAAATACGGATGGGTTGCTCATCGAACCCTGCAACGGGAACTTCGATGCCTTCCTTTCCCGAGACCGTGGCCGTCTCCATCAATTCGGTAACGACCGTGGTCACGCCCGTCGGGATCACAAAGCGGATGAATTCTTCGGTTCCATAACGGTTACTCACGGTGTGCGTGTGGCCGTCGATCAGCCCGGGGAGGACGGTCATCCCGCCGGCATCGATGACACGGGTCTGAGGGTCCCTTTTAAAATCGCTGTCGTTTCCCACATAGGCGACCCTGCCGGCCTTGATCCAGATCGATTGACCCGGAATAAACTCTCCAGTGAGAGAGTTGAAGAGGTTGGCGTTGTTCAACACCAGGTCCGGAGGAGAATTTCCAAGGGCAACATCGCTCAGCATTCTTCTCTCTTCGAGGTTTGAAATAACATCCCGATTCATCCTTTCAGCCATGCCTCCATAATGGGGTCGGTCAACCGATACCTTCCTTGGCCATCCTTTTCGATCAAGTCTCTCGAAAGAAGAATCTTCATCGCCCTCTGCGTTCCGCCGATGGTGAAGTGGTGCCTCTCGAGGAATTCTCGGGAATAAGGAGAGTGAACAGGCTCTTCAGCAATAGCTCTTAATAGCGATTTTTGCATCAAGGTAAGCCCGCTCCATATCCCCTCAAAGTCGATGCGCTCTATCTCGATGAGGTGACGATAGGCTTCCTGAACGATGGGGCCATCGCATTCTTTTTCGGTTCTGTCCCATGCAAGGGAGGCCAGTTTCTGGACATAATAGGGGTAGCCTCGGGTGAGATCGTAGATCTGATTGGCGATCTCTTTCGGACATCTCTTACCCGTGTCCATGAATTTCTTCACCACATAAGAAACGAAATCTTCCCTCGAAATCTCTTGCAGGGTATATAAAAAGGCGCTTTTATAAAAGGGACGGCTCGTGTTCGAAAACATGTCTTTCAACATCCCCCTTCGGCTCCCCACAAAAAAGTAGGCCACCTCTTTATGAAGTTGTATATGAGAACGAAGAATCCCTTCTATCCTTTTAGAGCCTGGAAGTTCTGTGATCTCCTGGAATTCATCCAGGGCAATACAAGCCCGAAGTTTTTTCCCCTCGACATATCTGTAGAGGCCCTCCATGAGATCGTCCAGAAGCAAATCCGGCTCTAATGAACGGTCAAACTTAACCGAAAGGCTAAACCCGTCCGGCTTTATATCGATGCTTGGTATCAATTTCTTAAAGAGGTTCGCTGTTTCTTCGAGAAAACTTCTGGGGTCAGTCTCCCTTCCCACTCCTTTAAAAATTCCAGAAGAAAATCTCGAGATGAAATCCAGTTCAGATGTTACCGGAAAAAGGTCGATATAGACCGTTAAGAACCCTTCCTGCCTCAAGATATCCAGCGCCAGCGTAACCAATGAAGACTTTCCAAACCGTCGAGGCGCATATAGTACGGTGTGATTCCCATTTCTCGCCGAACGAAGAAGGTCCTCTAATTCCTTCTCCCTATTACAAAAATCTTCCCTTCTAACAATCCCAAGAGTAAATGGATTTTTCAATTAAATCGCCTTGTTATACGTTATCAAATTAGAATTATTCTAATTGAATTATGCATTTAGAATACAAAACTTTTTTAATAGAGTCAAGCTTTTTTTCTTATTTTTCCGAAATATTCGGGTTAGCAGGTTTCCACCTCACCCTTGCGCGGCAGAGCTCCAGCTCGTCCCCTTTTCTCACGATGGAATGGAGGAAGGTCGAAGGGGAATTCTTCAATTCTTCGGTGCGAACAATGAGTTCATCGCCGAAGTTCGACTCCGCAAGGAAATTGATTTCAAGGGTCGAGATCTGATGGGTCTGGTTCATCTCAAAGGAATAGCTATCGAGGATCCACTCGATATATCGGGCGTTATTCACATGGAGGTTCAAATCGAGGTCGCTGTAGCGGACCGTGAAGAAGGTCTCCTCATCCGGATGGCCTGGCGCAGGCAGTTTCTCCAGAGGAGTCTTTCCCCCGTGCTGATCCGGATGGGGGTTTAATCCTCGGAGGAAAGGTTCGATCCGCTGGGGTTTGCGGGTTTTTATGTCGAGCACCACCCATGCGCTCTTCGCGCCGCCGATGATCCTGCCGTCATCCTTCATGATCGAAAAATCCCGAAACGCAAAGAGGCGACTGCTTCCCATGAGCCAGGTCTTAACCCTTATCTTATCCCCCCAGGCAGGGTATTCCTGAATATCGATGGCCAGCCGGGAGAGGATCCAGAAACAGCCGCTTCGGGCCAGGTCTTCATAGCCGATTCCCAGGCGGTTGGCATGGTTCCAGGCCGTCTCCTGGAGATACTTCCAGAGGCTCGGGAGGAAGATCCGGTTTTGGGCATCGACTTCATAGAAGCTCACCAGGTAGGCGTCCTCCCAGGTTTGGGGTTTTTCGTGGCCGGACTCCATCTCCTCTTCCCTGTGGTTGCGTTTGGATCAACGTAAAATAGACCCCCTGTCTTGTCAAACGATCGGCTTGAAACCTTCCTCCGATTGTGGTAGCGTCAGGGTCGGATCGGGAGAGAAGAGAGCTCTCATCGAAAGGAGAAGCCATGAAAGTGATCGCGTTAAACGGAAGCGCAAGGGGAAAGAAAGGCGTCACCTGGAGATTGATGGAGGCCCTTCTGAAAGGGCTTTCCGAGGCAGGCGCCTCGGTCACTGACTTCCAGCTCAAGGAGATGAACCTCTCGCCCTGCCGGGCCTGTCTGACCTGTATGCACAAGACGCCCGGTCAATGCGCCCAGCGGGACGACATGGATCAGATCTATCCCCACCTCAAGGCGTCTGACCTCTTCGTCATGGGCACCCCCGTTTACACGGACAACATGAGCGCCCAGATGAAGACCGTGATGGATCGCTGCATCTGCGGCATGGACCCCTTTTTGACCCGGGACGCCTCCGGCCGGGTGAGGCATCCCTACAGCTGGAGATTGCCCTCGAAATTCCTTCTCCTTTCCACCTCGGGATTTCCGGAAACGGACAATTTTGGCCCCCTCGTCCTGACGTTCAGGGCCCAGGCGGCCAACTTCGGTTGCGAGCCGATCGGGGAGATCTGCATCCCGGGCTCCATCGCCCTCCAGATGGTCCCACAGCTCCTGGAACCCAGGCTCGAATTGATCCGCCAGGCCGGCAACAAACTCGCCCTCGAGGGGAAAATCCCCTCCTCCCTGCTCGAGGACCTGAACCAGCCCATCGTGAACGTCGATCAATATCTGGAGATCGCGGCAAGATACGAGGCCTGGGCAAGAAAGAGCCGGGGAGAGGAGAAGGCCTAACCCCCCCTCAGGCGAGCTTCGAGAAGTCGGCAAACCTCAAGAAGAGCTTGCCGATGGCATCGAGCAGAGCGAGGCGGTTGTTCCGGATCGCCTCCTCTTCGACCATCACCATGACGCCGTCGAAGAAGGCGTCGATGGCCTGTTTCATCCGGCTCATTTCGAAGAGCGAGGCCACGTAATCTTTTCTGCGGAGGAGCTCCTCGATCCTTCCCTTCGTCTCCGTGAAGGTCTGGTAGAGGTCCCCCTCTTCTGGTTTCGAAAAGAGGCAGGGGTTGACGCCGGCCGGGAAGGAGGCCCCCTTCAGGATGTTCATGGCCCGCTTGAAGCCGATCACGATCGATTCGAAGTCCTTCCACGTTCGGGCCTCTCTCAGGGCCTCGATCCGGTGATGAAGATCGAGGAGTTGATCGAAGGAGGTTGAAAGGACCGCATCGATCACGTCGAAGGGGTAACCCCTGTCGAGAAGGAGATTCTGGAACCGCACCCTGAAGAAATCCAGCACCTCTGCCTTGACCTCTTCGAAGGGCCGTTCCAATTTCTCGCCCAGGAGCCGCCCGGCCTCCTCGACCATCTCGACGAGGGAGAGGGGATATCCCTTCTCAAGGATGATCCGGATGATTCCGAGGGCCTGGCGCCTCAGACCAAAAGGGTCGGCCGTTCCCGTCGGGACCAGGCCCACGCCGAAGCAGCCGACGATGGTGTCCAGTTTGTCGGCCATGCTCACGATATCGCCGACAGGCCCGGAGGGCAGCCGGTCTCCTGAAAAGGCCGGAAGGTAATGTTCGTAGAGGGCCTCGGAGACCTCGGGGCTCTCACCGAAGCGTTTCGCATACTCCCGCCCCATGACGCCCTGAAGCTTGGGGAATTCTCCTACCATGCCGGTCACCAAATCGGCCTTGCACAAATAGGCCGCCCGTTCGACGGGGGCTCGAAGGCCGGGGTCGATCCGCTCCACCAGATAGGAGGCCAGGGCTTTAAACCGCATCACCTTTTCGTAGGAGGTTCCCAGTTTGGCCTGAAAGACGACCTTCTTCAGATCCTCGACTCTCTTTTCGAGGGGTACCTTCAAATCTTCCTCGAAGAAGAAGGCCGCATCGGTGAGCCGGGCCTTGAGGACGCGTTCGTTTCCCTTCACCACGACCCTCTCGTCTCGGGGGACGAGGTTGCTGAGAAAGATGAAGTGGGGAAGCAACTCCCCGGATCCGTCCACCACCGGAAAATACCGCTGATGCTCCTTCATCGAGTGGATGACCACCTCCCGAGGAAGGGAGAGAAATTTCGGATCGAAACTCCCGCAGAGCGGGAAGGGAAACTCGACCAGAAAGTTGACCTCGTCGAGCAGATCCTCGTCAACGAGGACCTTCCCGGAAACCTTCTCCGCCTCCCGGATCATCCCTTCCAGGATCCTCTTCCTCCGCTCTTCGGGATCGACGATCACCTTGGCCGCGTCCATCTTCTCGAGGTAAGATCGGATGTCCCCGACCACCATCGGCTCGGGATGCATGAACCGGTGGCCGAAGGTCACGTTTCCGCTCCGGAGGGGGCCCAATTCGAAATCGACGACCTCGCCGCCGAAGAGGCAGAGGACCCAGTGGATGGGCCGGGCAAATCGGATGGAGGTCTCCCCCCACCGCATCGACTTCTGGAAGGGGATGGCGAGGATGATCCCCGGAAGCATTTTTTGGAGGACCTCAAAGGTGGGTTTTCCAGCCTCCCGCTTGACCGCACAGACATACTCGCCTTTGTCGGTCTTAACCACTTCGAGAGACTCGACCGGGACCGATTGGCTCTTGGCAAACCCGATCGCCGCCTTGGTGGGAGCCCCTTGGGGATCGAAAGCGGTCGCCTTGGAGGGGCCGATCTTTCGGATCTCCTCGTCCCGCTGCCTCTCCGATACCGATTCGATGAGCAGGACGATCCGCCTGGGGGTGCCCAGGGTCCTGACCCCGCTGAAATCGATCCGGTTCGCCTCCAGTTCCTTCTGAACCAGGTCTTTTAGATCGGCAAGGGCCTTAGGAACGAACCCTGCCGGGATCTCCTCGGTTCCGATTTCAAGGAGAAGTTCTTTCATCTGCATAGGAAATGATGAGGTGGAACCGCTTCGCTCGTTCCACCCTACTGGGTTGACTTGTTTTTTTTCCTCCGAGTCAAAACTTCTTCAAAAGGGGAAATCCCATCGCCTCCCTCTGCTGGAGGTAACCTTCGGCGCAGAGCCTCGCCAGGGCCCTCACCCTCAGGATGTAGGCCATCCTCTCGGTGACGCTGATGGCGCCCCGGGCGTCGAGAAGGTTGAAGGTGTGGGAGGTCTTCAAACAGTAGTCGTAAGCAGGCAGGACGAGGCCGACCTCGATCAACCGCTTCGCCTCTCTTTCGTACATCTCGAAGAGACGAAAGAGCATCTCCACATCGGCCTGCTCAAAATTGTAAGTGGAGAATTCGACCTCTCCCCGGTGATGGATGTCGCCGTAGGTGATCCCGTCGGTCCATTGAAGATCGTAAACGTTATCGACGCCCTGGAGATACATGGCGATCCGTTCGATGCCGTAGGTGATCTCCACGGGGATGGGATTCAGTTCGATGCCGCCGGCCTGCTGAAAATAGGTGAACTGGGTGATCTCCATCCCGTCCAGCCAGACCTCCCAGCCCAACCCCCAGGCGCCGAGTGTCGGAGACTCCCAGTCGTCCTCCACGAAGCGGATGTCGTGGCTCAGGGGGTCGATCCCGAAGGACCTGAGGCTATCAAGATAAATCTCCTGAATCTCGATCGGGGAGGGTTTGAGGATGACCTGATACTGGTAGTAGTGTTGGAGACGATTGGGATTCTCTCCATACCGGCCATCCGTCGGACGCCGAGAGGGCTCCACGTAGGCGACCTTCCAGGGCTCGGGTCCCAGGACCCTCAGGAAGGTGGCCGGATTGAAGGTGCCTGCGCCCACCTCGAGGTCGTAGGGTTGCTGAATCACGCATCCTCTACCGGCCCAGAATCTCTCAAGGGCGAAGATCAGATCCTGAAAGTTCATGCGCCTCCCCTCCGGTTACGCGACGAGGTAGGGTTTAGCACTTCCCACCTCTCCCTGTCAAGAAGGTCCACCGAGATCCTGGAGGGCCTTTAACGACTTCAGCTCTTTCCCGATGTGATGGGAGATGAACCTTGGAAGAAGTCCCCTGCTCTCGGCGAGGGCCTGGGCGGTGAACCGGATCCGGTTCAGGTGATCGAGATCGCTCTGAGCGATCAGATCGATGAGCCTGGCCGTTCCCAGAGAGAGGGGGAGGAGGGCCTCCCCTCTCTTCGAACATTGGCCGCAGAGGAGCGTCCCCTGTTCGAGGGAGAAGAAGGTATTGGCCTCGTTTCTCAACTCCTCCCACCCCCGCTTGCACGAACCGCACCGGCTCAGATGGGGACGGTAGCCGAAGAGGGCGAGCATCCGGATCTCGAAGATCCTCAACTGATCTTCCCTCGGTGGCTCTCGATCGAGTTGGGTCAGAAAAGAGAGGACATGGTCGAAGGCCTCGGGGTGGACCTCCCGTTCTCCGGCCATCTCGTTGATCAGCTCGAGATAATAATTCCCGAAGTAGATCCTCTTCAGGTCTTCCCTCAGGTTCGGAAAGGCGTGGAGGAGATCGCCGCTTTCCACCCTCACCAGCCCCATCCCCTCCCGGTCAAAAAAGATGAGCCGGAGATGGGAGAAGAGTCCCAGGGCGTTCTGGAAGCGCTTCTTGCTCCTTCGGGCCCCTTTGGCGATCCCTTTCAGTTTGCCGAAATCACGGGTGAAAAAGGTGAGGATCTTGTCGGACTCTCCGTAATTGAAGGACCGGATGACGATGGCCTGGGTGGTGTGAAGGGGCATCGACGAATCCCGAAACATTCGAAATCCGAAAATCGAAGCTCAAAACGCGATCGAAGGAATTCTCAAAAGGCCTCGAATTTCGGGGCTTGGGCTTCAATAGGATAGCGTCCCCCTTGAGGGATCCTCTACTTGGACCTCTTCCCGCCGGGTGACCCTGGATCCTGCATTCGGATGACCTCGGTCCCGGGCGGGACCTTGAATTGGAAGAAGGCGGCGGGGAGGTTGGTATTGGTCTTGATCTCGTTGAATCGGGTTCTGGTCACATTGCCGAGGCCATCCACCACATCCACCTGGACGACCAGATAGGTCTTCCGGTCCAGGGTGAGCGATAGCTTGGAGACCGCGGGGTGTGGCTCCTTGGGAGCGATCTCGATGACGGTCAGGTCGTCTCTGCCCTGAGCCGAATCGTTGACCGCGATAAGCCTGAAATCCCTCCTCAGATCTCCCTCTCCCATCAGAAACCCGAACTCCTTCACCATCCTCTCCACAGGGGAGACCAAAACCTGGTTCTCCTCCGGCTGGTAGAACCAGAGGGTCTGGCCATCGGAGATGATCTTCTGGTTGGGAATCCGATAGTCCCATCGCATCATCCCCTTCTTCTTGAAGAAGACCTTCCCCTCCCCTTTCTGGGGCTGACGCATCACCTTGCCAATATACTCCTGGACGAAAGAGGCTTCGAAATCCTGGGTCTTCTCGTATTGATGCTGGATCTCCATCAGAAGCGTCTGGCCGGAAGATCCCCATCCCGAAGGGGAGAAGAGGAACACCCCCATCAACAAGAAGAAGCTTGGTGCACTTTGGAGAATCCTTTTCACCTCGACCTCCCTATGGTTCGATCTTTTTGACATAGACCTCCCTCGGCTTCACCCCGTCCGAGGGTCCCACGACCCCCTCCTGTTCCATCTTTTCGATGATCCGGGCGGCCCGGTTGTATCCGATCCGGAAGCGCCTCTGAATGAGGGAGATCGAGGCCTGGCCGGTCTCGGCCACGAAGGAAACGGCCTCGTCGTACTTCTCATCATACTCCTCCTCCTCTCCCGAGGCTTCCTCCCCCTTCTTCTTTTCGGTCAGGATGGAGGTCTCATAGCGGGGAGACTCCTGCTGTTTCAGGAATTCGACGACCCGCTTGATCTCTGCACTCGAGATATAGGCCCCGTGGATCCGGATCAGCTTGGCGCTTCCAGGAGGCAGAAAGAGCATGTCTCCCGATCCGAGAAGATGCTCGGCCCCGACCGTGTCGAGAATCGTCCTCGAATCGACCTTCGAGGTCACCTGAAAGGAGATCCGGGCGGGGAAGTTGGCCTTGATCAGCCCGGTGAGGACATCGACCGACGGCCTCTGGGTGGCCAGGATGAGGTGGATGCCCACGGCCCGGGCCATCTGGGCCAGCCGGGTGATCGACTCTTCTACCTCCTTCGAAGAGACCATCATCAGGTCGGCGAGCTCATCGATCACCACCACGATATAGGGCAAGGCCTCCGCCCTCTCCTCCGGTCTCTCTCCCTCGGGTGGCTCGCCCTCGCCTTGGCGTTTGGGAGGCCTCATCCTCTCTTTCGATTCCCTCTCGATCTTCTGATGGTAGTGTTCGATATTTCTGACCGACTTCTCCGCCAGGACCGTGTAGCGCCGCTCCATCTCCTCGACCAGCCATTTGAGGGCCGTGGCGGCCTTCTTCGGGTGGGTGACCACCGGAAGGAGGAGATGGGGGATGCCGTCGTAGTCGGACAACTCCAGCATCTTGGGGTCGATCATGATGAATCGAACCTCCTCCGGTGTGGCCTTGAAGAGGATGCTGTTGATCATGGCGTTGATCGAGACGCTCTTTCCCGATCCCGTGGAGCCGGCCACCAAGAGATGGGGCATCTTGGCCAGATCGAAGACGAAGGGCTCGCCCGAGATGTCTTTGCCGAGACCGATGGTGAGCTTCGACTTCGAACTCCGGAACAGATCGGAATCGACGATCTCTTTCAGGTATACGGTCTCACGGATCGCATTGGGCACCTCGATCCCCACCACCGACTTCCCGGGGATGGGGGCGACGATGCGGATCGTCACGGCGCTCAGGGCCAGGGCCAGGTCGTCGGCGAGGTTGACGATCCGGCTCACCTTCACCCCCGGCGCAGGCTCGAACTCATAAACCGTGATGACCGGCCCGGGCCTCACCTCCACCACCCGACCTTCCACCCCGTAATCGAGGAGTTTCTTCTCCAGGATGCGGGAATTCATCACCAGGCTGTCGCGGTCGATCTTCTGCCTCTTCTCGGTCTCGGCATCGAGCAGGGAGATCGGTGGAAGCTGGAACTCCCTTCGTTCTTCTCCGAAGTTGAAGGTCGTCTGCTCGGCGACCTCGGTTCGTTTTCGATGGGCCGGGCTTCGGTCGACGACCACGACCGGCGGAGGCGTCTCCTTTTCCGTCTCCGTTTCGCCCGGGGGCTCCTCTTGCCCTCGCCCCTTCCTCGCCTGTCTCCGTTGGACCAACTTCTGGGCCCTCTCGCTCCGTTCTTTTCTCATCCTCTTGATCGTGCCGATCCGGTCTGCAAGCCTGCCCAGGCCCCCGGTGATGCCCCTGACGAGTCCGAAAAAGGAGACCCCTGTCCCTAACACAAAACCGAGGACCCAGAGGCACCCGAGGAGGAGCGTGGCCCCAGGGAGATTGAGATAGCGGGAGAGCCACCTTGAGAGGATCTCCCCCAAAATACCCCCGAGGAGGAAATCCCGGGGAGGGATCTGAAGCGGCTTGGTCCAGAGGCTGAAGAGAGAAGCGGTCGTAAGCAGGATGATGGCCCAGCCGAAGAGTTTGAGGAGTGGATACTTATACTCCCAGCGGAGGATATATCCGATGGCATAAAGGCCGAGGACGAGGGGGATCAGGAAAGCGGGAAACCCAACGCCTTGAAAGAGAAGGGCCGATCCATAGGCGCCGACGATGCCGACCCAGTTGGCGATCTCCCTCGGCGCCGTGGCATAGGAGAAGAAGGAGGGGTCGGCCGGATGGTAGGAGATGAGGCTGAGAAGGAGGAAGAGGGCCACGGCGATCAGAACGATCCCGACGATCTCCCGCTTCAATCTCTCCTTGACCGTATCCTCGATCACAGTCTCCCTCTTGAGCTATGTTCGATGGATCGCTTCGAAATTCCTCTGGATCGTCTCGCTCACCCTCTCCATCAAAACCGTCCTGTCCCGGGTGGAGTAGGATTCGGTCTCGATCGGCTCTCCCACCCGGATCCGGATCTCCCCTGGGGAGGCCGCCCACTTCTCCTTCGGCATGATCTCCCGGCTTCCGGCGATCGAGATGGGAACGATGGGCACCCTGGCCTTCAGGGCGAGGGTGAAGCCCCCTTTTTTGAAGGGTTGGATCGAACCGTCCGGACTTCTCGACCCCTCGGGAAAGATGACCACGGACATCCCCTCCCGGATCTTCTGGGCGGCCTGGTTCATCGCCTCCACGGTCTCTCGCGTCCCCTGCCGGTCGAGGCTGATATAGCCCGCCGCATTCATCGTCCAGCCCAAAAAAGGGATGGAGAAGAGCTCCTTCTTCGCAAGCCACTTGAAATGGAAGGGGAGATACCCGAGAAGGGCGAAGATATCGTAACTGCCCTGGTGATTGGCCATGAAGATAAAGGGGCCGCTCCCTTTGATCCTCTCCAGGCCTTCCACCCTCACCTTCACCCCGTTGGCCAGCAGGGCGACCTTGCCCCATATCCGGGCACAGCGATGACCGATCCGACCCTTCCGGTCAAAGGGATAAGCGATCAAGGCGACGACCCCCAACAGGAGGGTCGCCAGGACGATGCACGACCAGACAAAGATCGTTCGAACCATCGCCTCTCAAATTCGACATCCCGAGAAGGGCATTCAAAATCCCTCCCCCACTCTAAATCCTCTTCTCCAGCTCCCTGAGGATGGCCCTCACCTCCTCTCGGACCTTTCCGTCCAGGTCATAGGGCGACTTACCCGTCCGGTCTGCCTCGAGGATCTTGGGGTTGAAGCTCATGTGGCCCAGGATGGGAAAGTCCGAAAGATTCTCTTCGATCACCTTCCGATCCTCTTCGGAGCTGACCTTGTTGCCGACGATCATCATCCGCTTGATCTTGAGGTCCTCGCCGAGCTTTCGGATCTGTCTTGCCGTCTGAATCGCCCTCTGGCCGGGCTCGACCACGATGATCAGGCCATCGACATGGCTGGTGCTTCCCCTTCCGAGGTGTTCGAGGCCGGCCTCCATATCGATGATCAGGGCCTCATCCCTCGCCACGAGGACGTAGCGAACCAGATTCTTCAAAAGCACATTCTCGGGGCAGAAGCAACCTCCTCCCCCTTGGGGGATACAGCCCAAGAGGAGGAGCTTGATCCCCTCGAAGGTCACCCCCAACTCGTCGGGGATATCATCCACCTTCGGGTTGAGTTTGAACATGGAGCCATAGGTCCCCTTCTTGGCGCCCGTTCTCTCCTCGATGAGGGCGCTCATCGAGGCGATGGGCGCAAGTTTTTCGGACATCTCCTTCGGAAGGCCGATGGCCGAGGCGAGGTTGGAATCGGGATCCGCATCGATCGCAAGGACCTTCTTCCCCTCGGCGGCCAGAAGCCTGGCCATCACCCCGGCCAGCGTGGTCTTGCCCACCCCTCCTTTTCCTGAAATGGCGATCTTCATCCTATCTCCTTTGAAACGCTGGACTAATCATAGCCAAAAATCCAAAAAATGTCTATCGAAGTCGCTCCCTCATTTGACAAACCTCCCTCGATCGATAAAGATAGAAGGGTCATGCAGAAATTGAACCTGAAGGTGCTGGGGCTTCTCAGCGCCGCCCACTTTGTCACGGACCTGAACCAGGGCGCCCTCCCTGCCCTCCTCCCTTTCTTCAAGGAAAGCCTCCACCTCTCCTATACGATGGCCGGGACGATCCTTCTTTCGGCCAACCTCACCTCCTCCATCATCCAGCCCCTCTTCGGCCATCTCTCCGATCGAAGGCCCATCGGATGGTTTCTTCCCCTTGCGCCCGTCCTCGCCTGCGTGGGGATCTCGGCGGCGGGCTTCATGCCGAATTACTTCCTCCTCCTGTCCTGCGTCATCCTCTCCGGCATCGGGATCGCGATCTTCCATCCGGAGGGGTTCAAAACGGCCCATTTCTTCACGGGAGAGAAGCGGGCCACGGGGATGTCCATCTTCGCGGTGGGAGGGAATTTGGGGATCGCCCTCGGTCCGATCTGGGCGGTGACGCTCGTCACCCTCTTTGGGATCCACGGCACCCTGGGCCTCGCCTTTCCTGGAATCCTGATCAGCACCATCATGCTTCTCCTTCTGTCAAAAATAACCTCGCCCGTGAAGGTCGCCCAGAAGCAGGCGGGGCCCGAGGAGAAGCGGGCCCTTACCAAGGATCAGAAGTGGACCTTCTTCCTCCTGATCGCCATCGCCACGATACGGGCCTGGGTCCAGTTCGGCATGGCGACCTATATCCCCTTCTACTACATCAACTACCTCAAGGGAAATCCCCTTTACGCCGGAAAGCTCGTCTCCACCTTCCTCATCTCCGGTGCGGCGGGGACGCTCCTCGGTGCGCCCCTGGCGGATCGGTGGGGGCACAAGAGATTTCTCAGCGTCACCCTCCTCCTCTCCTTTCCCCTCTTCCTCCTCTTCCACTCAAGCAGTGGCCTGGCCTCCTTCCTCCTGATCGGGTTGGCAGGGATGGTCCTCATCTCCTCCTTCGCCCTCACCACGGTCATGGCCCAGGCCACCCTCCCTCACCATCTTGGCATGGCCTCGGGCATGATGGTCGGTTTCACCATCAGCGCAGGAGGCATCGGGGTCACCGCCCTCGGGGCCATTGCCGATGCCTGGGGGGTTCCAGCAGCGATGAAGGCCATCTTGGTCCTTCCCCTGTTCGCCTTCGGCCTTTCGCTGATCCTCAAATATCCCCTCCGATTGAAAGGTGAACCATGAGAGCGGTCCTGGTCACGGGCGGTGCCGGATTTATCGGGTCTCACCTCTGTGAAAGGCTCCTCCGGGCGGGGCATGGGGTCATCTGTCTCGACAATTTCGACCCTTACTACGACCCCCATTTAAAGCTCAGAAATGTCGAGGCAATCCATAAGAAGTTCCCCGATGCCTTCACTCTGGTCACCGGAGACATACGGAATCGGGATCACCTCGTGGACCTTTTCAAAACCTATCGGCCCGAGGCCGTCTTTCACCTGGCGGCAAAGGCCGGGGTGAGGCCTTCCATCGCCGACCCCCTGCTTTATGAGGACGTGAATGTAAGGGGAACCCTCATTCTGCTCGAGCTCTGCAGGGAGTTCGAGACGCCTCAGTTCATCTTCGCCTCCTCCTCTTCCGTCTACGGAGAAAACCAAAAGGTCCCCTTTTCGGAAGACGATCCCGACCTCCTGCCCGTCTCCCCCTATGGCATCACGAAAAGGGCGGGGGAACTGTTTTGCTTCAACTACCACTCCCTCTTCGGGATGCAGATCGCCTGCCTGAGGATCTTCACCGCCTACGGCCCGAGACAGAGGCCGGAGATGGCCATCCACAAATTCACCGCCCTGATCGATCGAGGAGAAGAGGTTCCGGTTTACGGGGACGGCTCCTCGAAGAGGGATTACACCTATATCGACGACCTCATCGACGGGATGATGGCCGTGCTCGAGCGGCACCGGGGTTTCGAGATTTACAATCTTGGAGAATCCCGGACCACCTCCCTCATCGAGTTGATTCGGTTGATCGAGGAGAACCTCGGCAAGAAGGCCAAGATCCTCAGCCTTCCCTTCCAGCCGGGAGATGTCTCCATCACCTATGCCGACATCACCAAGGCGAGGCAGAAGCTGGGATACCGACCGAAGGTCCCCATTGAGGAGGGGATAAAACGATTTGTGGGGTGGTACAGGGGAAGTTAGCGCGGCCTCTTCGCCCTTTCCCCTTTTCCCTTTCCCTTGTTCTTCTGATTCCTCTCGTAGATGATCCTCAGGCCCTCGAGGGTCAAGAATTCGTCTACCTCCTCGATGGTCGCTGACTCGTTGGCGATGAGGGAGGCCAAGCCCCCGGTGGCGATCACCTTCGGGTTGGATTGGACCTCCTTCTTCATCCGTCTGACAATCTCGTCGACCAGCCCGACATATCCGAAGAAGATGCCCGACTGCATGCTCTGAATCGTATTCTTCCCCACGACCCGGGAGGGTTTGGTGATCTCGATCCGGGGCAGTTTCGAGGTCCTCTGAAAGAGGGCCTCTGCCGATATTCCGATTCCCGGGGAGATGGCCCCTCCCATGTACTCTCCATTCGGGGAGACATAGTCGAAGGTGGTGGCCGTTCCGAAATCGACCACGATGCAGCTGCGGCGCCATCGCTCGTAGGCGGCCACCGCATTGACGATCCGGTCCGCTCCCACCTCGGCCGGATGGTCGTATAAAATCTTCATCCCCGTCTCAATATTCGAGCCGACGATCAGGGGTTGGACATGAAAATACCGATCCGCCATCTCCTGGAGCATCTCCAAGACAGGAGGGACCACGGAGGAGATGATGATCCCTTTAAAATCGTTCATCTCGAGATGGTCGAACCGAAACAGGTCGCGGAAGAGAATGCCCCATTCATCGGCCGTCCTCTCCCGCTCCGTCCGGATCCGCCAGTGGTCCTTCAGGACCTTTCCATCATAAACGCCGAGCACGGTATTGGTGTTTCCCACATCGATGACCAGAAGCATCCCCTTCCCTCCCCGATGGGAATTCCCTTTGGAAACCTCGTTCATGGAGGATCGATGGATCAAAGGGCTCGATCCTACCTTTCTGACCTCGCATACTCCACATCTCCTGCCACCACTCGCCTCGTCCCTCCCCCTTCTGTCCTCAGAAGGAGGGAACCGTCCGAATCGATGTCGATCGCCTCCCCTGAAATGACCTCCCCGAAGGAGGTGACCCGCACTCGCTTTCCCCCGATCCGGGCCCGTTCCCTCCAGGCCCGGAGGATTCGTTCGCCCCCTTCTCCCCTCAACCTTTCGTACCAGCCCTCCAGTCGCTCCAACAAGAGGCAGAGGAAATCCCTCCTCGAAACGGGCCCTCCCGTCTCTTCCCGAAGCGAGGTGGCCAGAGGTCGAATCTCCTCCGGAAGGGCCGCCCGATCGACATTGAGATTGACACCGATGCCGAGGATGACGAAGTGGACTCGATCCGTTTCGGACCGGATCTCGTTGAGCAGGCCAGCCACCTTTCGGCCCCCCAGAAGGAGATCGTTCGGCCATTTGATCACGGGGGGGAGGCCCGAGAACCCTTCGATGGTCTCAGCGGTCGCCACCGCCGCCATCAGGGTGATGAGCGGTGCCTGGTGGGGAGGAAGCCCGGGACGGAGGATGACCGACAGGTAGAGATTCAGGAAGGGAGGGGAGAACCATCGTCTCCCAAGCCTGCCCCTTCCTCTCTCCTGGGACTCCGCGATCACGATCTCCCCTTCTTCAGCCCCTTGGGTGGCCAGCTCATAGGCCTTGCTGTTGGTCGAATCGAGGCGGGTGAAGTAGTGGATCTTTTTGCCCATCCATCGGGTCTTCAGCGAGGGAAGGACCTCCACCGGAGTGAGAAGATCGGGAGACCCGATCAGACGGTAACCCGAACGGGTGGAGGCCTCGATCTCGTAACCTAAAGACCTCAGATGTTGGATCCTCTTCCAGATGGCGGTCCGGCTCTTCCTGAGCCGCCTGCTGATCTCCTCGCCGGAGACGAAGGCCGATGGCCGCTCCTTTAGGAGCCTGAGGATCTCCTCGTCCATCATAGGAGCATAAGACGATTCATCCCCGATGGGGGGCCCTAACCGATCACCTTGTCATAACGAGCGAATTGCATCGAAAAGGTTCCTCGGCCCTGGGTCAGCGATCTCAAATCCGTCGAATAACCGAACATTCGGGTCAGGGAGGCGATCGCTTTGATCAACGCGATCTTTCCTTTCGGGGTGATCGCCTCCACAGAGCATCGCCTCGCCTTCAGATCGCCGACCACCTCGCCCATGAATTCCTCCGGCACCATGATGTTGACCTCCATCATCGGCTCCATCAGGACCGGCTGTGCCTTCCGGCAGGCCTCCTTCAGGGCATTTGAAGAGGCGATCTTCAGGGCGAGCGGTGAGGGAGCGGTCGGGTCGACGCTGGCTTTGAGGAGCGTTATGCGAAGATCGGTCATCGGATAACCCATGATCACTCCCACCGTGGCGCCTTCCCGAACCCCTTCTTCGATGGCGGCGAGGCATTCGGCGGGTAAGGTCCCCTCGGGAAGGTCCGACAGGAATTCGATCCCCTTTCCCCTGGCGTTGGGCGAAACCCTCAGGGTGACCTCACCGAAGAGCTTGGTCTCCTCCAGCTCTTTGGCAAACCGGAAGGAGGCCTCGGCCTCTCTCTCCACCGTTTCCCGGTAGACCACTTGGGGCCTTCCCACATTGACCTCCAGATGATATTCCGTCTGGAGGCGGTTGACCAGGACATCCAGGTGCAGCTCTCCCATCCCGGAGATGATCGTCTGCCCGGTATCCTCGTCCACCTTCACCTGAAAGGTGGGGTCCTCCTCGCTCAGCTTCTCCAGGGACTGGATCAATTTGTCCTGGTCACGGCTCGTCTTGGGTTCGACCGCAACCGAGATGACGGGCTTGTAAAAATCGATCGGTTCGAGGGAGATGGGATGGTTCTTGTCGCAGAGGGTATCTCCGGTGGTCGTCTCCTTCAGCCCCATCACCGCGATGATCTCCCCGGTCTTGGCCTCTTCCACCCGGGTCCTCTGGTTGGCGTGCATCTGGAAGATCCTCGAAATCTTCTCGCTCTTCTTCAGCCTCGGGTTATAGACCTCGTCCCCGACATGGAGCACTCCCGAATAGATCCGGAGGTAGACCAATTTCCTCCCTTCGTCCATCATGACCTTGAAGGCCAGGGCGCTGAGGGGCGCCTCATCCTTCGGCAGCCTCTCCTCCCTCTGGCCGGTCTCCGGGTGGGTCCCCTCGGCCGGGGGAAGGTCGAGTGGAGAAGGGAGGTAATCCACGATGGCATCGATCAAGGGCTGGATCCCGATATTCTTGAGGGCCGCGCCGCAGAGCACGGGGACGGCCCTCATCGAAATCGTCGCTTTTCGGATCGTCTCTCTAATCTCCCTCTCGTCGATCTCCTCCCCGTTGAGGTACCGTTCCATGAAAGGATCGTCAAGTTCGGCGAGGGCCTCGAGCAATTGCGACCGGTCGTGGTCGGCCTTCTCCTCCAGCTCAGGGGGAATGGCGATCTCCTTGAACTCGGTGCCCAGGCTCTGCACATCCCAGACGATCCCCTTCATCCGGATCAGATCGACCACCCCGACGAACCGATCCTCCGATCCGATCGGGATCTGGAGCACCAGGGGGTTGGCCCCGAGCTTCTCGATCATCATCTTGATCGTCTCCTGGAAGTCGGCCCCGATCCGATCCATCTTGTTGATGAAGGCCAGCTTGGGCACACGATATTTGTCCGCCTGATGCCAGACGGTCTCCGACTGGGGTTCCACGCCCTCGACCGCGCTGAAGATGGCGATCGCGCCGTCCAGCACCCGAAGGGATCGTTCGACCTCGATGGTAAAATCGACATGCCCCGGTGTATCGATGATGTGGATGATCTTTCCCTTCCACTCGACCGTGGTCACCGCAGAGGTGATCGTAATCCCCCTCTCCTGCTCCTGGATCATCCAGTCCATCGCCGCCGTGCCGTCATCGACCTCTCCCATCCGGTGGATCTTCTTGGTATAAAAAAGGACCCTCTCGGTGACCGTCGTCTTACCGGCATCGATGTGGGCCATGAATCCTATATTTCTGGTCCGGGAAAGCCTTTTCTCCCCTGCCATGTCGCCTTCCGAAGGCCTTCCATAGGGGTTTAATTTTCGGAATAGTAAAGGGAATTGAACCAAATGTCAAATCGGGTCCTTGACAAGGCGATCGTTGATGTAGTAAGATAAATTCCAAAAAGGAGATCCGATGTCGGCCTTTTCATACTTCTATTTCTTTTACTTTTATTTTGAAAGGGGTCACCCATAAGGCCTTCCCACGGAGGAAGTAAAAGCCATGGGTGACCGAGGAGGCCCCCATGGCTTTTTCGTTTAAGAGCCATAGGGGTAACCTTATGGCTCTTTTTTTTAATCGATTTGATCGACGAGGCCATCGATCGGATAATCTTTTTCGCCAATTCGCGAAGATCCCGCATCTTCCATAGAGAAAGGAGAAGCAGACCATGGCCATCTCTGAAAAGGTGAAGAATGCCTTGGAAGGCGCCTCATGGGTGAGGCGGATGTTCGAGCAGGGCGAGGAGTTGAAGAAGATCTACGGGGAGGAGAATGTGTACGACTTCTCCCTGGGAAATCCCAATCTCGAACCCCCTCCCTCTCTGAAGAAGGCGCTCAAGGCCCTCGCCGATCAACCCATCCCAGGCATGCACCGGTACATGCCTAACAACGGATATGTGGAGACCCGACAAGCGATCGCCCAATATCTGGCCGAAGAGTCGGGCCTCCCCTTCGAAGAAAAGCACATCGTGATGACCGTCGGAGCCGCTGGCGGGCTCAACGTCGTCTTCAAGGCCCTCCTCGACGAGGGCGACGAGGTCATCGTCCCCACCCCTTACTTCATGGAGTTCAAATACTACATTGAAAACAGCGGGGGCCAAATCCATCTGGTCGACACCAAGGAAGATTTCTCCCTCGACGTGGAAGCGATCGAGAAGGCCATCGGGCCGAAAACGAAGGCCGTCTTGATTAATTCGCCGAACAACCCCACGGGCGTCGTCTACAAAGAGGGCGCTCTGGAAGCCCTGGGAAGGGTCTTAAGAGAGAGGTCTCAGGCGTTAAAAAGAACCCTCTACCTCATCACCGACGAGGCCTATCGCAGGATCGTCTTCGACCGCATCCAACTCCCCATCGCCTTTCAGTTCTACCCTCATACCCTCCGGGTCACCTCCCATTCCAAGGACCTCTCCCTGCCCGGAGAGAGAATAGGCTACGTGGCGGTTAACCCTTTCTGCGAGGAGGTCGACGAATTGATGGCCGCCCTCGTCTTTGCCAATCGGACCCTCGGTTTTGTCAATGCCCCTGCCCTTATGCAGAGATTGGTAGCCCCTCTGCAGAGGAATTCGATCAACATCCGAGAGTATGAGGAGAAACGGGATCTCTTCTACCAGGCCCTGACCTCCTTCGGTTACGAGGTCGTGAAACCGGAAGGGGCCTTCTACCTCTTTCCCAAGGCCCCGATCGAGGACGACCTCGCCTTCGTCAAAGAACTCCAGGCGAGGAGAATCCTTACCGTTCCCGGCAGGGGGTTCGGCAAACCGGGCTACTTCAGGATTGCCTACGCCGTTGAAAAGAGCGTCATCGAAAAGGCCCTCCCGGGTTTCAAAGAGGTTGCGGACCTCTACGGCTTGAAAAAGACTTGAAAAAGGGATACTCGTTGAAACAGACACGGGGCCGAAAGGAAAGGGAAATGCATATCCTGGCGGTGATCCCTGCCCGCTATGGATCGACCCGGTTCGAAGGAAAGCCTTTGGCCGAGATCCTCGGAAAACCGATGATCCAGTGGGTCTACGAAGGGGTGGCGCAATCGAGGCTGGTCGAAAAAATCCTGGTCGCTACGGATGATCGGAGGATCGCCCAAGCGGTTGAGGGTTTTGGGGGAGAGGCGATCCTGACCTCTCCGGACCATCCCACGGGAACGGACCGGGTTGCAGAAGTCGCCCGAAGGACGAAGGCAACCCTTATCGTCAACGTCCAGGGGGATGAACCCCTCATCCGAGGGGCGATCATCGACAAGGCGATTCGTCCCCTTTTGAGGGACGAATCCCTCCCGATGTCCTCCCTGATGACGGAGATCAGGGACCTCCGAGATTGGGTCAATCCCAACCAGGGAAAGGTGGTTGTCGATGGGAATGGGTTCGCTCTCTATTTTTCGAGATCCCCTATCCCCTATCCAAGGGACTTCACCCTCGAACAGATCCTCACCGACCCCGACCTGAAAAAGGACCTCCTCTCCAGGAAATTGTATAAAACCATCGGCCTCTACGTCTACCGCCGCGACTTCCTCTTGAAACTCTCCAGGATCAAACCCACCCCTCTCGAAGCTTTGGAGAAGCTCGAGCAACTCCGGGTCCTTGAAAAAGGATATCGTATCAAGATGGTCTCGGTCGATTACGAGCCCATCGGAGTCGACACCCCGGAGGATCTACAGAAGGTGCGGGCCGTCCTCTCTCAAACGATCGGTGACAATAACCCTTAGCCCCCCAATCCTACCGTTTGGAACGACCCCATCCCATTGATTTTTACTTGTTTTTAAGGTATATTTAATTGTTAACTCGGACGGAAATGGGATCAAACGGATATAGATTTCATCTCACGCTCGTCATCCTCTTTCTCACTTTTTTCTTCGTTACTGCCTGCTCCACCCCCTCCTGGTTGGCCCTTAAAAAGGCCCCTCCCCATAAGGCGAAGACGAAGGACCTTCTGGATAAGGAGGTCATCATTATCGACCGCCGCGAATATGTAAAAATCGTCAATCCTCACACCCAGGAGGGTGGGAATCAACCGAAATATCTCTATATCCCCGTGGAAGAATATCTTGCCAACAAAGAGAAATATACGGTTCCGACCACCCGAAGTCCTCTTGCAAAGGCAGCTACGCCTGTTTCAGGACCGACCTCCCCTTCGGTTTCAGACCGATCGGATTTACCCGTAGCCCCCATCGCCACCTCGACCACTCCCCCATTAAAAAAGAAGATCCTCATCACCCATTTCGAGGACCGTACCACCTCGGAGGGGGAGGGCATTGGGGACTGGCTCGCCGAGACTCTGATTAAAGAGATGGCCTATCGGGCTCCTCAAACCGTCTTTGTGGATTTTCAAACCATCAAAGAATTCTTGGAAAGGAACGGGAACGACCTCGAAGAGATCAAATCTCCTAAGACCTTGAAATTGCTCAACGAGCTCTTCGGCATCCACGCAATCGCCATGGGGGAACTCACCGGACCTTACGTCTTCACCACCCGAAGTCCAAAGGACAGGGAGTCGACCTCTACCGCCCTCATCAAGATCGAGATGAAGGTGAGGGATACCCTCTCAGGCAAAACCCTCAACACCATCTCCGTCCAAAACCCCATCTTCTCCACCAAAGAGAAGGGGATCTTCTCTGACGAAAAGGCCAAGAGGAGGGCCTTCGAGCTCGCCCTAAACGAATTGAGCCGATCCCTCTTAAAGGAGTTGGACCGGCTCGACTGGTTTTGCCGACCTGCCAAGATCGAAGGCGATGAGATCTACATCAACGTCGGCAGGCTGACAGGCCTGAGGGAGGGAGACGTGATGGAGATCCTGAGGCCTTCGATTTTAGGGGGAAAAGACCAGGTCCGCGGCCAGGTCAGGATTTCAACCCTATTTGGCCTGGACGCTTCAGTTGGAAAACTCATCCAGGGCGGGAAGCCTGAAGAGGAAGACATCCTGAAATTTCTCAGGCGAGGGGGATCCTGAGCGGGTCTCTCCATCGACTGGGAGGGAGGCGGATGGAAAGGTCCCGTTCGAATGGAAAAAAATGAGGAAGGGGGAGAATGCTATGTTTCACATCGGTGATAAGGCGGTCTACCCAGGTCATGGCGTAGGAGTCATCGAAGCCATCGAAACCAGACGCATTTCTGGCAAGGAACAGAGCTTCTATATTCTCCGTTTCGTTGACAATGGGATGACCATCATGGTCCCCCAAGACAATGTGGAATCCGCCGGGTTGAGGACGGTGATTCGAAAGATTGATGTCCGCAAGGTGATCGAAATCTTGAAAAACAGAGACGTGACCATCGACAATCAGACCTGGAACCGGAGATACCGGGAATATATGGAGAAGATCAACAAGGGGTCGATCTATGAAATTGCAGAAGTGTTCCGGGATCTGAATATCCTTAAGGCCGAGAAAGAACTCTCCTTCGGAGAAAAGAAGATCCTCGATATGGCCAAGACGCTCCTGGTGAAGGAACTGGCCATTGCCAAGGATGTCAAGGAGTCGGAGATCCTGAAAGAAATCCGGTCGATCTTTGGCTCATAGCATCCCATTCTTCAACCCTCTCCACCCTTCTTCATTCCCTAAGGCCGAAAGGAGGTGATCTCCATTGAGCAGATGGGTGCTCAATTTTCTTCTCTTCCTCCTAAGCGGAACATGTGGATATTTTTTGGTAAACGCCATTTTCCCTGGAAAAGGCCCGTTGGGATTCCTAACGGGGTTGGTTCCGGCCGGCTTAGCGCTCCTCTTGGAGAGACAACTGACCAAAACCTCCTTGAGAACCCTCCTCGGAGGGGTGGCCGGGTTCGTATCAGGCCTCCTCATGGCCATTCTCCTCAGGTATACCTTCTCCCCTTTTCTTGAAAGGATTCCTTCGATCGCCCTTCCCTTGTACGGGTTGTTCATCGTTTTATCGGGGTATATCGGAGTCTTAACCGGTCTGAAGAGGATGCCGGAACTTCCCCTCCCCATCAGGTTCCCCGAAAAGTCCTCTTTTGAGAAGACCGGAGTCCCCCAGGGGATTCCCAAAATCCTCGACACGAGCGTGATCATCGATGGCCGGATTGCCGATATCGCGGAGACAGGCTTTTTGGAAGGGCCGCTGCTCATCCCCCAATTTATCCTGGGCGAGCTCCAGCACATCGCCGACTCCCATGACCCCCTGAAGAGGACTCGAGGGAGGAGGGGACTCGAAATCCTTCAGCATCTCCAGAAACAGGTGAACGTGGACGTTCGGATCGTCGAAACGGATTACGCCTCGGCCAGAGAGGTCGATGCGAAGCTGATCGAGTTGGCCAAGGAGGTTCACGGGAAGATCATCACCAACGACTCCAACCTCAACAAGGTCGCAGGCCTTCAGGGCATCGAGGTGCTCAACATCAACGCCCTGGCCAATTCGCTGAAGCCCATCGTCCTGCCCGGCGAGGAGATCAATGCCAAAATCGTGAAGGAAGGAAAAGAGATGGGGCAGGGCGTGGCCTACCTCGATGACGGCACGATGATCGTGGTCGACAACGGAAAGAAGCAGATCGGAAAGAACATCGACGTCGTCGTCACCAGCGTCCTCCAGACGCCCGCAGGGAGGATGATCTTCGCCCGCCTCAAGGAAGAGGCCTCACGGGACAGCCGGGGAAGGGAATTGGACTATCCCTTGGACAGCGAATTTTGAGACGAGCCCTCCCCTCTCGCTTAAGAGGATGAAAGCTGACGCCATCATCGTCTCCGCAGGCCAAGGCCTGAGATTCATGGCGGGAAGGAAGAAGCAGTTCTTCTCTCTCGGAGGGAAACCCCTGCTCGCCCACACGCTGGCCCCCTTCGAGGCCTCTCCCCTCGTGCGCGGGATTTACCTCGTGGTGGGAGGAGAGGACATCGAATACTGTCAGAAGGAGATCGTCGAACCCTATCATTACACGAAGATCGCCAAGATCCTTCCCGGTGGCCCCGAAAGGCAGGACTCGGTCAGAAACGGATTGGAAGCCCTGCCTCCGGATGCCGACCTGGTCGTCATCCACGACGGGGTCAGGCCTTTTGTGAGCCGGGAGATGATCGAAGAGTCGATCCGTTCAGCCATCCGGTTCGGCGCGGCCATCGTCGCCATCCCGGTGAAGGACACCATTAAAATGGTCCATCCGGAAGGAACCGTCCTGAAGACCCTCGAAAGGGAATTCCTCTATCAGGCCCAGACCCCTCAAACCTTCCGGACCGATCTCATCAAGGAGGCCTATCAGAAGGCGAAGGAGGAGGGTTACACGGGGACGGACGACGCCTCCCTGGTCGAGCGATTCGGAAAGAAGGTCTACCTCCTGCCCGGATCTTACACCAACATCAAAATTACCACGCTGGAAGACCTCCTCCTCGCCGAACTTCTGCTCCAGCGGAAAGATCTGCCCGGGGGAGAGATGGGATGAGAATCGGTTTCGGTTACGATGTCCATCCCCTGGTACCCAACCGGCCCCTCATCCTCGGAGGAGTCCGCATCCCCTACCTCTACGGACTTCAGGGCCATTCCGATGCCGATGCCCTCATCCACGCCATCTGCGATGCCTTGCTGGGCGCCATCGGAGAGGGAGACATCGGAAGGCACTTTCCCGATACCGATCCCCAGTACAAGGACATCAAGAGCACCCTCCTCTTAAGAAACGTCATGGCGAAGGTGAGGGAAAAGGGGTTTCAGGTCCTCCATATTGACACCACCATCGTGGCTCAGAGGCCTAAGCTGATCGACTTCCTTCCCAGGATGGTGGCCGAGATTGCCCAGACCCTCGAGATCGATCCCTCCCGGGTCAATGTGAAGGCCACCACCACCGAAGGGCTGGGTTTCGCAGGACGGGGCGAGGGCATCGGGGCCTATGCGGTCGCCCTGCTGGAGGAGAAGACGATCTAATGGCCTCTGCCGTCCGCGTCCGGTTCGCCCCTGCTCCCACAGGCCTTCTCCACATCGGAAATGCCAGGACAGCCCTTTACAACTACCTCTTCGCTCGGAAAGAGAAAGGGACGTTCATTTTGAGGATCGAGGACACGGATGCTGAACGATCCACCGAAGCCTCCATCGAGGCCATCCTCGAAGATCTCCGATGGCTCGGGATCGATTGGGAGGAGGGGCCCGATGTCGGCGGCCCCCGGGGGCCCTACCGTCAATCCATGCGAGTCTCCCTCTATCGCGATTACGCGGAACAACTCTTCAGAGAGGGCAAGGTCTATAAATGTTTCTGCCCTCCCGAGAGGCTCGAAGCCCTCCGAAAGGAGCAGCTCTCCAAAGGGGTGATGCCAAGATATGACGGAAGGTGCCGAACCCTCACAAAGGAAGAGATCCTGAAAAGGGAATCGGAGGGAGACCGGCCGGTCCTCCGATACCGTGTGGAGAGAGGGACCATCGTCTTCGAAGACCTCCTCCACGGTCGGATGAGTTTCGATGCCTCGGGGATCGGAGACTTCATCCTGGTCCGTTCCGACGGAATGGCAGCCTACAATTTCGCCTGCGTCATCGATGACCACCTGATGGAGATCTCCCATGTGATCCGCGGGGACGATCACCTCTCCAACACGCCCAGGCAGATCCTGATCTACCGGGCCTTCGGGTGGCAACCACCCCTCTTCGCCCACCACCCCCTGATCCTCGGCCAAGACCGCTCGCCGTTGAGCAAACGGCACGGGGCCACCGCGGTCTCGCAGTACCGCGAGGAGGGTTTCCTGCCAGAGGCCCTTCTCAATTACCTCGTCCTCCTCGGCTGGTCGGGTCCCTCCAAAGAGGAGATCCTCTCGATCGAGCAGATCGTGACCGCCTTCAACATCTCTGGCCTTTCGAGGAATGCTCCCATCCATTCCCGGAAAAAATTGGAGTGGCTCAACAGCCACTATATCCGGAGGATGAGCCCCGAACAGCTCGCCTTTCATCTTCTCCCCTACCTTGAAAAGGCCGGGATTGACCTTAAGAGCCTTGACCAAACCTTTCTCGGCCGGGTCTGCCACCTCTTGAGGGAGAACCTCTTCCTCCTCTCCCAGGTGGAGGACTATCTCGGGATCTTCTTCGACAAAAAGTTCGCCTTTGACGAGGAGGCCAAGGCCTTGCTTTCCTCGGCCGATAAGGGCGATCTCCTCCGCACGGTCTTTCAGGCGATCCAGGATTGGCCCGAGATCTCCGAGGTCACCGTCTCCTCCTTGTTTCGACACCTCGAGGAGGTCACCGGTCAGAAGGGAAAAGGGCTTTACGGCCTTTTGCGGGCCGCCATAACCGGAAAGATGAAGGGCCCTGAACTTGCCAAGATCCTGCCTCTCCTCCAAAAGGAGAGCATCCTCAAACGCCTTCAAAGGGCGATGGAGCTCACAAGACATGGCGATTCGAATCTATAACACCCTGACAGGGAAGAAAGAGGAATTCCAACCCCTCGTGGAAAACCGGGTGGGAATGTATGCCTGTGGCGTGACGGTCTACGATCTCTGCCATATCGGCCATGCCCGTTCGGCCATCGTCTTCGACGTCATCTATCGCTATCTTCGGTACAAGGGCTATGAGGTCATCTTCGTCAGGAACTTCACCGACATCGACGACAAGATCATCAAAAGGGCCCTTGAGGAAGGGGTCAGCTGCGAAGCGATCGCAGAAAGGTACATCGAGGCCTTCTACAGGGATATGGGCCAACTGGGCCTCGAGAGACCGACCTTCGAACCCAGGGCGACCGATCACATCCCCGGCATGATCCGTCTCATCGGCCTCCTCATCGAGAAAGGGTTCGCCTACCAGAGCAACGGAGACGTCTATTTCTCGGTCGGGAAATTTAAGGATTATGGAAAGCTTTCCAAACGGAACCTCGAAGAGATGCAGGCGGGCGCCCGCGTCGAGGTCGATGAGAAGAAGGCAAACCCCCTGGACTTCGCCCTCTGGAAGGCGAGCAAACCCGGGGAACCTTCATGGACAAGCCCATGGGGAGAGGGAAGGCCAGGCTGGCATATCGAATGCTCGGTCATGAGCCAGGCTTACCTCGGCGAGACCCTCGACATCCACGGCGGAGGAAAAGACCTCATCTTCCCCCACCACGAAAATGAGATCGCCCAGTCCGAGGCGGCCACAGGAAAGCCCTTCGTGAGGTACTGGATTCACAACGGCTTCGTCAACATCCATAAGGAGAAGATGTCGAAGTCGCTCGGAAACATATTGACCATTCAGGAGATCCTGAAACAGTGGCATCCTGAAGTGCTGCGGCTCTTCTTCCTCTCGCACCACTACCGAAGCCCTGTCGACTATTCGGAGGAAGGGCTTGCCCAGGCCAAAACAGGCCTGGATCGGTTCTACACGACCCTTCAGGCCCTTCAAGAAGCGCTCCAAAAACCTCTCCCCGCCACCCCGAAAAGGCACGCCCCCTCGGCGTTCGGCCAGCCCCAAAAAACGATCGAAACCTTTAAGAACCGGTTCGAGGAGGCCATGGATGACGATTTCAACACGGCCCTCGCCCTCGGCCACTGTTATGAGCTCCTTTCGTCCCTCAACAGCCTGCTCGACCGTTCCAAGGCAGAGCCCTCCGATTCCCTCCGAGACCTCCTCCGTCAGGGTCATGAACAGTTAAGGGCGATGGGAAAGGTCCTCGGGCTCTTTCAAGAAGACCCCCAGGTCTATCTGGAAAGGGAGAAACGGGAGGGGCTGAGGCGACTTGGCCTGGCCGAAGAGGAGATCCTCAGGCAGATCGCAGAAAGGGAGGAAGCCCGGAGGCAAAAGGACTGGAAGAGGGCCGATGAGATCCGACAGACCCTGTCATCGAAGGGTATTCTCCTCGAGGACACCCCGTCGGGCACCTTATGGAGGATCAAATAGGATTGGAAAAGTTCAGGGCGACATAGGCCGCTCCGATCATCCCGGCATCGTCCCCGCATTGGGCCCGGACGACCTCGACCCTCTCTCGCTGCCCACGCATCGCCCTCTCTTGGAGCACTTTTCTGGCCGTGGGGAAGAAATGGTCCCAGGCCGCGGCCACCTTCCCGCCGATGACGATTCGCTGCGGGTTGAAGAGGTTGGTCAGGTTCACCAGGCCCAGACCTAAATATCTGCCCATCGCTTTGAACACTTCACCGGCCCATTCCTCCCCTTCCTCGGCCGCCTTAAACACATCCTCAGAGGTCAACTCGGAGGGGTTTTGAATCCTCTCACCCTGAAGGCCTCTCCTTTCGAAGGCCTCGAGGGCCATCCTCCGGATCCCTGTGGCAGAGGCAAAGACCTCGAGGCATCCCTTTCCACCGCAACCACAGGCCGGCCCTTCGGGATCGAGGACCATGTGGCCCACCTCTCCGCCGTAGCCGTCCTGGCCTCGAAGGATCTTTCCCTCGATGACCACCCCTCCACCCACTCCCGTCCCCAAGGTGATCCCGCAATAGTTTTGGCAGCCCTTGGCTGCCCCGAGCCAGCCCTCTCCGAGCGCGAAGGCGTTGGCGTCGTTCTCGAGGACGAGGCAAAATGGGAGCCTCTTTTCGAAGAAGTCTCGAAGGGGAAACTGATGGAGCTCTGGGAGATTGGGCGGCTCGATCAAGATCCCCCTTTTCAGATCGACCGGGCCCGGAACCCCCAGCCCGATCCGAACCTCGACGCAGGCCCCCACGGAAACCTCGGAGAGAAGGACCTCGAGCTTGGAGGCCAGCTCCTCCATCATTCCGTAAGCTCCCTTCCGCCTCTCGAGAGGATACTGAACCCTTTTTTGGACCTCGCCGTTGGGGGTCACGACACCCATCCGGACATTGGTCCCACCCAAATCTATCCCGATCAGGATCAACGACATGGCACCTTTCATCGGGTCTCTACGGTCTCACTCTCTCCTCAGCCAACGGATCAGCGCATTCACCTGGGCGATGAGATAAGAGACCATGATGATCAGGATCACCAGAAGAAACGTATTGGTATTGACGACCCATAGAACATCCATTTTGCCCTCCTCTGCTCCATGGAACCCTTCGATGGCCTGTCGAGACCTGATGGCAGTATGTAAGGAGGGGACGACCATTGTCAAGATTGAAACCCCTGCCCGCTTCGCTTATCCAATTCGACCATCTCCTTGTTTCATGGTAAGATTTCTGATATAAAGAACCATCATGTTGGCCCGGGTCTTGAGCAGCGCCGTCTTCGGGATCGATGCCTACGTGGTCGAGGTGGAGGTCGATATCGCCCAAGGGCTACCCGCCTTCGCCACGGTCGGACTTCCGGAGGGGGCGGTCAAGGAGTCGAAGGACCGGGTCAAGGCAGCCATTAAGAACTGCGGTTACGAATTCCCCTCTCGAAGGATCACCGTCAACCTGGCCC
>JAOAHX010000029.1 GCA_026415035.1 Thermodesulfobacteriota bacterium
TCGAGGAGGACAACCCGTTCGACCGTATTTCTCAGCTCCCGAACGTTTCCTGGCCAGGGATAGCCGAGGATGACCTCTTCTGCCTCTTTTGAAAGACGAATAAAACCTTTCTTGAATTGCTCGTTATATCGTCCCATGAAGAACCGAAAGAGGGGGAGGATGTCCTCCTTTCGCTCTCTCAAAGGGGGGATTGAAAGCTTGACCACGTTTAGCCTGAAGTAAAGATCGTCCCGAAAATGGCCCCGCTTCACCTCGGCTTCCAAATCCTTATTCGTCGCCGCGATGACCCGCACATCGGCCCTCCGCTTCTCCACCGATCCCACCCGAAAGTACTCCTTCGATTCGAGGACCCTTAAGACCTTCACCTGTGCCGAGGGAGAAAGCTCGCCTACCTCGTCGAGAAAGAGCGTCCCTTTCTCGGCCGCCTCTACCTTCCCCGGTTTCCCTTTTTCAAGGGCACCGGTGAAGGCCCCCCTCTCATAGCCAAAAAGTTCGCTCTCGAAAAGGTCCTTTGGGATGGCGCCGCAATTGATCGGGATGAAGGGGAAAGAAGAACGGGGGCTTAAAAAGTGGATATATTCAGCCAGCAGCTCTTTTCCCGTCCCGGTCTCCCCTTCAATGAGCACGGTCGTTTCCGACCCCTGAGCCACCCGCTCTGCGAGTTCGAGGACTTCTCTCATCTTCGGGCTTGCGCCCACGATCCCCCCGGAGCGGAATTTCTCCTGGTATTGGGCCCGGAGCCACTCCAACTCCTTTTTTAAACGAATCCGTTCGAGACCCCTTCTCACGAGGTCCTCGATCTGTTCCAGCTCGAAAGGTTTGACGATGAAATCGAAGGCCCCCAATTTCATCGCTTGGACGGCCAGCTCGATCGACCCCTGAGCCGTCATCATCACGATGGGCACCTCCGGCTCTTGCTCTTTGATCCGACGGAGGACTTCGTCTCCGTTCATGCCCGGGAGCCAGTGGTCAAGGATGACGAGGTCGGGCGGATCCTTCTCAAAAAGTTCGAGGCCTTCTTCTCCGGTCGGCGCTATCGAGACTTCATAGCCCTGACTGGTCAGGGCCACCTCCAGAGAGTCTCGAAGGATGGGTTCGTCATCGATGACCAGAATTTTATATCGCATCCTTTCTTTCCACGGGCAGATGGATGGTGAAGGTAGAACCCCTCCCCTCCTCGCTCTCCACATCGATCGTGGCGCCATGGCCCTCCAAGATCTTCAGGGTGATGGAGAGCCCGAGGCCTGTTCCGTCGGATTTAGTCGTGAAGAAGGGATCGAAGATCTTCTTCAGATGGGCTTTCGGGATCCCCGTGCCCGTATCCTTGACCTCGACGCCCACCCCCCCATCCTCCTGGAAGGTCCTCAAGCTCAGGGTCCCGCCCCGGTCCATGGCCTGAATGGCATTGAGCATGAGATTGGTGAGGACCTGTTGGATCTGGTGCGCATCGATCCAGACCTTGGGAAGCCCCTGGCCTTTTTCGAAAAGGAGGGCGATATTCCCCTTTTTCAATTTCGTTTTAAAAATGGCCAGGGAATCTTCCACCACGTCGTTGATCTCCTCTTCCTTGAAACGGGCGGCTTTAGGCTTGGCGAAATGGAGCATATCCTCGACGATTTTCTGGATCTTTCCGATGCCTTCCAAAGTGTTTTCGAGGAGCCTTCTCTCCATCTCCGGAAGGTCCTTTTTCCGGAGGAGAACCTGGGTGTTGATTTTTATCCCGGCCAGGGGATTGCGGAGCTCGTGGGCGACCCCGGCGGTCAACTCACCGAGGGAGGTCAACCGCTCCATCAGAAGCAGACGTTCCTCCACCTTCTTCATCTCGGTGATATCCTTACAGATCCGGGTGGCCCCGATGACCCTTCCCTCGGCGTCCCGAAGGGGGGAGATCGTCATGCTCGTCACGATCTCCTTTCCGTCTCTGGTCCGCCTCTTGGCCACGACATTGGGGATGGCCTCTCCCTGCCTGACCCGGGCCATCAGATCGTTCAGCACCCGTTCCTCCTCCACCCGTGTCTTCTCCTCGAGGGGGAGAAGAAGATCGGATAACCTCTTCCCGAGGGCCTCCTCCTTCCGATACCCGTAAATCTGCTCCGCCCCTTCGTTCCAATAAAGGATCTTCCCTTCGAGATCGACGACCGAAATGGCATCCCCCGCCTTTTCGACGATCGACTCTAAAAAGTTTTTGGCCTCGATCAACTCTTTCTGGAGCCTGACCTTCTCCACCATCAGGTGGTAACCCTCGATGGCCCGATGGAGGACAAACGGGAAGGCCTTGGCGCACTCCGCAGATCGGTTGATATAGTCGAACACCCCCTCCTTCATCGCCTGAAGGGACATCTCGGGATCTCCTTTGGCCGAGACGAAGATCGTGGGAACCCCGAGGCCCGATTCATTGATCCGACGAAGCCACCCAAGCCCGCTCCCATCGGGAAGGGAATGGTCCAACAAAAGGAGATCGAACCGCTCTTCCTGAAGCTTCTTGAGACAGGCCTCGCCCGTGGAGACGACCTCGAGGTGATAAGAGCCTCCCGATTCCTCCAAGGAGGTCTTGACCATCTCGATGAAATCTGCATCCCCTTCCGCGATGAGGAGCCGAATCTCCCGGTGCAACCCGTTCCTCCCTTCAGATCTCTTATAAAAAGATATCCCATTTTGATTCCGTTGACAATCGATGACCCGCCTTTTTAATATTCTTGTGGAATGAGATTCTTCCTGGCCCTCTTTCTCCTTTTCTTTGCCGCGTCCGCCTTCGGAAACCCCTCTCCCGAATCTCCCAGGCAGGTCTGGAAGGTGGAGGAGAGGCGCTGGACCCTGGAGGAAGAATTGAATTTCGGTCGATGGGTCGAGGAGAATCTGACGGAGGATTTTTTCATCCGCCATAAGATCCCGGTCGATTGCGCCGATGTCCCTTATGCCCTCCGCTGGATCTATGCGAGGATCGCCGGCCTTCCGGCCGGTGCCACCACCAAAGACCATCGCCTCATCGGCCACTGGTCGACCGATTGGGGTCATCTGCCCACCCATCCCGATTGGCGAAAGGATCTCCGTTTTCGAAAGGCCCTCCTCCATATGCTTTCGGAGACGACCACCCGGACCCTGCCCCACGACACCTACCCGATCCGAATCGACCGGGGATCGGTCACCCCTGGCACGGTCTTCTTCGTCTCGGAATCCCATGCCGGGGTGATCGGTTCGGTGATCCTCGATGGAAGCACGGTCCATCCCCTTCAGACCTGGGAAGCCACCTCTCCTGCGAGGATTCAAAAATTGAGCGGAAGAGACTTCTTGATGCCCAGGCCGGAATCTACGGCCTTCTCCGGATTGGTCAAATTTCGATGGCCGATCCTAAACCAGGGGAGATGGGAATATCTCCCTGTGGCTAAACATCCCCACTTTTCGTTGGAACAGTACCTTGCCGACTTTTATGAGGTCACCTCCGATTTCGTGGAGGCGGTGGCCCGACGAATCGACCCGACCGATTACGATCCCAAAGGGAGGGTCGAAAAACTCATCGCGACGGCCACCCGCTATCTCTTGGAGAGGGTTCCCGTGGTCCTCGAGGGATACCGGAGATGCCGAAAAGGAGGGTGTCCGGAGGGTTCCAACCTTTGGGAAATCTACAGCACCCCGGGCCGGGACGGGAGGATCCTATTGCTCATGGACCATCTCCAGAGACTGATCGAAGCCTCCGACCTGGACCGGGAGGCGATCAAAGAGCACATGGAGGCGATCTCCCTCCCGATCCAGAAGGGCCAATCCATCACCTTTTACCATGTCTTTCAAAATTACCTCTGGCTCTCCCCCCATCCCGGTGACTCGGTCGAGGCGAGGTGGGGGCTCCGGAAATGCGACATGATCTCCTCCCAGATCGAGGCGATTAAGAGGACCATCGCCTTCATCGAGCGGACGTATCGAAGAAGGGATCCCAAATACGCCGATTTTGCAATCGGACAGCAGCAGGAGAATCTGAAAAGGCTCCAAGAGGAATGGATCCGGTCGGATTGTAAAACCTCCCGGGGGGAGACCCATAGGAAGGCGGGGAGATGAGAAGAGGCCTTCTCGTCACAGAAAATATTTCACGATGTCGATGTGGTATTTGTGGGGATCCAGCGTTCGGACGATGCTCCGCTTAAAGCCTCCCCCGTTCCTTTCGGTGAGATCGACCAGTTCCTTCTTCGCCTTTCCCCTCGGATCCCGATCGATCAGGAGCACCTGAGGACGGTCCATCCATTGAGGGTCAGGGTTGGGTTTGAAGACGACCCCGAGCTCGTTCGTGTCGAGGAGGACCAGGGAACCGATCGGATAGATGCCCACCAGGCCGATAAACATCTTGAGCAGGACCGCGTCGAAATGGATCTCCCGCTCCCTCAGCATGATCGCCAGGGCCTGCTCGGGCGTGTAAGGAACCTTTTTGTAAACCCGGGGAGTGGTCATCGCATCGTAGGCGTCGGCGATCTGGATGATCCGTCCAAAAAGGCTCATCTTCTTCTTACGGAAGAGCTTAGGATAGCCAGAGAGGTCGTTCTTCAGATGGTGGTCGAAGACCCCGATCACCATCCTCGGATTCACCTCCCCCAGTTGTTTCAGATTGAGGATGATCTCCACCCCCATCAGAGGATGCCGCTTCATCAGGCCCCATTCTTCCTCGTCCAGGCCTGAGGGTTTGTTCAAGATTTCGAGCGGGATCTTCGACTTCCCGATGTCGTGAAGCATGGCCGTGATGCCCAGTTCGCTCAAGGCCCCTCGGGTCAGCCCAAGTCTCCTCCCCATGGCCATCGAATAAATCGACACATTGACGGAGTGGTTAAAGGTATACTCGTCGTAATCCTTGATCGTGGCCACCCCCAACAAGATGGACTCATCCTCCATGACCAGATGAACCGCCTTCCGGACCAGACGCTTCAGTTTCCTGATATCGGCCTGCTGCCTTCCCCGGATATGGGTGACCACCTCTTTGAGAGTTCCGATCGTTTCAAAGAAGACCTTCTTGCCCGCCTCCCAAGGATCCTCTTTCCGGAACCGGTCGGTCCCTTCCTCTCCCTCGAACACTTCAAGGGGTCCAACCTCGAGGGAGTGGATATGGCGGTCTCGTAAGGCTTCGTTGAACAGGCGGGCGTTCTCCTCCCGCCCCTCCTCAAGGCTCATCAGAAGGTAGATGAAGGTCCTCAAGGCCTCTTCGTCCAGAGGCCCGTTGATGTGGACCTCCCCGATGAGCCGTTTCTTCCACTGGCTCATCACGTATTTAAAGCTGTTAAACCCTTCGACCGAATAGCGAAGCCTCTGCTCGTTGAGAAAAAGCTCATCGCCGACGATCTTGAGATGGAGAGATCCCTCCGAGGTGATCAAGGTATTGATCGTCTGAAGGGATTCTTCAAGGAACTGGCTCAGGGCAACGTTTTTCGAATCGTAAATCTGGGAGATTCTCATCAGGACGTGAAACTTGGTGAGGAGTTGATTGCCCAGCCGGGATCGTTCCGAAGGGACCGATTCGGTCTGCCTCGGAGGAGCTTTTACGGGTTGGATCGTCTCGTTCATGCTTCGCACCCGATCTCTACGAAGGAAGGAGCCTTTGGAGGGGTTTAGGTTCCCCCTTCGGTCTCTTGGCCACGCCCCCCTCCGCCTCCTTGGCCCCCAACATCTTTAAAGCATGTTGCGCACAGAGCCTCATCTCCTTCCACTTCCCTCTCTGTAGCCACCTTCTCTTTTTGACGATCTCCTCCAGCATCGGGATCGCCTCCTCAGACCCCGTCTCTCCGAGGGCCCTGAAGAAGGAGGCCTTCTCTTCATAATCCCTCTTGAGGAAGTCCTCCGAGAGGATGATGGCCTGGAGGGGTTTGACCGCCTCTTTCCCGGCGATCTTGGCGAAGGCCAGGGCGGCTTTGATCCTTATTTTCGCAAGGGGATCCTTTAAAAACTTCGACAGGAGATCCTTCGCTGGCTCCCCGCTCTTCAGGAGCAACTGAAGGACCTCCTCTCTCACTTGGCTGTCGGGATGGACGACCAGAGGCCCCAAGTATCTAAGGGCCGAGGGATTCCCGATCCGGCCAAGGATGTAGAGAATATGACGGACTATGAAAGGGTTGGGGTCTGATAAAAACTTGATCAGAGGTTGAAGGTCTGTCTGCGCGAGATGGGCGATCACCTCACAGATCGCCTTTCTCCACCGGCCCGATTCGAGCTTTCCCAGGAGGAGACAGAGCGGCTCCACACTTTTGGGCGTGAGGAGTCGTAGATATTGGAGGATGGCCTCGGCGTCCACCTCCCCCTCTCCAGCCATAAGTTCTCCGATTCGTTCGATCGAAGAGGGCCTTGAGAAGCTATCGAGGATCCGTCGGATGGCAAAGATTTGCCTGTCCTTCAGGACGATCGATTCCATCGTATGGTGAAGTTTCTGCAAAACGGTCGTCGCCTTTCGGATCTCCCCCTTTTCGAGAAAGGATGCGATCGTCCGCTCGAAATAGGCGATCATGTTCTCATAGGCATCGAGATCGTCCCCCAGGTGGAGGAGGATCTCGATGAGGTTGTCGATCACTACATCGTGGTATTCCGTTTCAAATTCCCTCTCCATCTCCCGGGCGAGCTCTCCGATCTCATCTGGGGTGAGCTGGCAGGCCTCTACGAGGGATTGGCCGGGCTGGAGGTTGATCGCCTGTTTCAGCCCTTCGACCCTCAGGCCCTTGGCCCCATCCGGGACCTCCTCCACCAGGGCCGGTTCGTAAGAACCCTCCCCTCGACTTTTAAGTTCCAGACGCCCGGGCCATTCCTCCGGAGAAGCTGGCACAAAGCTTCCTTCGGGATCGATAAATTCGTCCACCACCCCGAAGGTGATATGGGCAAAATCCTTCTCCCAGAGGAGGGTGACGAGGTCGTCTTCCATCCGATTCACCGACTCGCCCTTTCGCACCACCTGCAGAAAATCGACGATCTCGCGAAGCTCCAGGCCCCGGATGAACTTGATCTCCCGGATCCCATCCCGGTAGAAGAAGAATGCCAGGCTCTCTTTGATATCCTGATTTTCATAGACGACTCTCCCCCGGTAAAAGAGCCGGTATTCCCCCACCAGCAGCGGGAAGGAATCGAATTCCTCGAAGTAGTGGTCGAAATCCCTCTTCAAACGTTCCAGGAACTTATTGAGAATCGGATGGTCGGCCTCGTAAAGCCGAAAGGCCTTGACCGTCTGGAGAAAGGTTTGAAGGAGGGCCCGCGTCGCCTTGACGGACCTCTCCTCGAGGAGATCGTCTGATTCTATGGCTGGATCTCTCAACAGGATCTTCTGACTCTCCATGGCCCCCTCTCAACGACGGCCGCTCTCCGAGGTGTCTCCCCTCAAAAAGCGGTCCAACTCCGTTCTCAACACCTTCCAGCCTTTTCCCGCCTTCGCTCCCTTGATCCGACCGCATGAGAGGTATTTTAAAAGGGTGGGCCTTGAGATCCGAAGATAATGGCATGCCTCCTCGGTCGTAAAGACATCGCCTTGGGGTGAGATCCCGTTCTTATGTTTTGCCATCGTTTTTCACCATTGGTACGGGTTTTGTTTCTATTTGACAGCATTTTTCATGCCAAAAACCTGTCAAGGCATAATGCTTTGATTTTTAAGATTTTTTATGACATGGACCCGGTCGGCCTCCATGGAAAGGTCTTACAGTTATCGTCACGGATGGTTTGTTTTCTTCCAAAACCACCCCTCATTGTCCCTTTGGGAGGAAATCGGTTAAAATGAGGGTCGAAAGGACCCCCCATGAACCGCCACTCCCTTAAAGCGAAAACGAAAAAGATCATCGAGTTGCTCTCCAGGGCCATTCCGGATTCGGCCATCGCCCTGAACTTCTCGTCACCCTTCGAGCTCCTCATCGCGACCATCTTATCGGCCCAGTGCACGGATGCCAAGGTGAACGAGGTGACGAAAGAACTTTTCAAAAAGTACCGCTCCCCGAAGGATTATGCAGAGGCCGACCTGAAAGAACTGGAGGAAGATATCCGTCCGACGGGGTTTTACCGGAACAAGGCCAGGGCGCTCCAGAGATGCTGCCAAGAACTGGTGAACCGGTTTGATGGGGAGGTTCCCAATTCCCTGGAGGCCCTGATCACCCTTCCCGGAGTGGGCCGCAAGACGGCCAACGTCATCCTCGGGAACGCCTTCGGAATCCCAGGGATCGCCGTGGATACCCATGTCCAGCGCGTCTCCCGCAGGATCGGCTTGACGAAACACGAAGACCCCATCAAGATCGAATTCGACTTGATGGCGGCGGTTCCCAAAGAAGATTGGACCCGCTTTTCGAACCTCCTGATCTGGCATGGCAGAAAAACCTGTGGGGCCAGAAAACCTCTCTGCGATCGATGCGTCATCGTGAAATGGTGTGATTACGGATCCAGATCGGCAAAGCAACGGAAGGGCAAACGCTCACCCCAACCTTGAGGATGAGGGACCGATCGCCTCGACCGGATCCCTCAAAAGGTTCAACCCGTGGATCATCCGAAGCCTTTGAACCACACGTCCGACACTCTCACGAGGGAGGTCCTCGAGAAAATCTCCTTGATGGAGGAGGTGATCAACTTTCCGGGCTCCCTTCTCCCCCCTCGAGATCATCGCTGGCAGAACCTTCCCATGGCCCCTTACTCCGATCTCTTGGGGGCCGTCACCTCCCTCACCGCACACGGCCGTAAAGCCATGATCGTGACCGGTTTTTATATCCCCGCAGGGGACCCTCCGGCGACCGAGACCGATGGGCCTCCGGGCGCTCTCATCCTGGCCGAGGGGTTGAGGGAGTTAGGAATGGAGGTCTCCCTTCTTTCGGACGAATATACCCTTCCCGCGCTCTCGGCGGGTTTGACCCTCCTTGGCCTCTCTAACGGTGAGATCCCCCTGGTCTGTTTTCCCATCGAACATTGCGAGGCTAAAGAGGATTCTTCCCTCTCCCGCCGTTTTGTCGAAGAACTCTTTCACGGTCCTTTGGCCGAGGATCTCTCCCATCTCATCTTCATCGAGCGAGTGGGGCCCAATCATACCCTCGAATCCTTCCTCGCCCAGAGACGCGAGGGGTCTCCTCCTTTGAAGGAATTCCAATCCATCCTGCCCCCCTCGCTCAGAAACCGGTGCTTCAACTCCCGTCTGGAAGATATTACCCGATTTACGGCGAAGACCCATCTTCTTCTCGAATTTCAAAAGAACCATCGGCTGCCCCTCGTGACGATCGGCATTGGCGACCGGGGCAATGAAATAGGCGCCGGCAAGATCCCCTGGGAAGTCTTCTACCACCACTCGACCACCTATCGGGAGCCCGTCTTCTGCAGCCGTATCGAGACCGACCACTTCATCTCTTGTGGGGTTTCGAATTGGGGAGGTTATGCCCTAATGGCCGGCGTCGCCCTCGCCCGGGGGAGGCTCGATCTTATCGAGAAGATCACGTCCGAGAAGGAAGGGGAGGTCTTGAGCCACCTGATCCACCACGGTCCGGCGGTCGATGGTCTCACCTGCCGGCAGGATCATTCCGTAGACGGGATCGAATTCAAGGACTATATGAAAGTGGTCGAGCGGCTGAAGGCGATCGCCCTCGAATGAAAATTCACAACCCCCTGTTCCCATCCGAAGCTTACTTATAGGATCGCGCCCTTGGCCGCCCGCCTCTGGAGGAAATAGATGAGGGCGAAACCGGTCAGGCCCACCGCATCCGTGATCAGGCCGGGTTTGACGAGGGCCACGGCCGACCCGAAAAGGATGATCCTCTCCCACCATTTCAAATCCGTAAGCAGAAACCCCTGCATGGAGGCCGCCAGGGCGTACATGCCGATGGAGGCAGAGATGAAGATCCATGCCGCCTCGAGAAAGGTCGTATTGATGAGGAGCATGGCCGGTGCGGTGATGAACATGTAGGGAAGCAAAAACGTCCTCATATCCAATTTGAAGGCATTGATGCCCGTCTTGAGGGGATCGGCCCCAGCCACGCCCGCTGCCGCATAGGCCGCCACGCAGACCGGCGGGGTACCGTCGGCGAGGATCCCGAAATAGAAGACGAAGAGGTGGATCGCAATAATAGGCACATCGGGGTTCATCGCCTTCAAAGCGGGGGCCATGATCGTGGCCATGATGACGTAGTTGGCCGTCGTGGGAACGCCCATTCCGAGGACGAGACAGGTGACCATCGTGAGGAAGAGCCCCACGTAGAGATTCCCGCCCGAGAGCCCCACGATGATGTTGGTCATATTGAGGCCGGCCCCGGTGAGGGTCACCACGCCGACCACGATGCCGGCACAGGCACAGGTGGCTCCGATGCCTGCCATCATCCGGGCGGCCCTGTACATGGCATCGGCCATGTTCACCCCAAAGAGGGCGAGGGGTCGCCAGGATTGTTCCCCTTTTTTGGAAGAATCCTTTTCGGCATGGCTCCCCCATCCAAAACTTCCCATAACCGCCTGGATGAGAAAGATGGAGATGGTCGTCACGATGCCAGCGGCCGCCGAGGTCAGCGGCGTGGCCTTTCGAACGATCAGATAATAGAAAAGGACGCCCACCGGGACTAAAAAGTGCAGCCCCCTCACGAAAATGGGGAAAAATTTTGGGAGCTCCTTTCGTGGAATGCCCTCCAGCCCGAACTTGACCGAGAGGAGATGGACCGCGCCCAGGAGCGCGAGCTGATCGATGACCGCAGGCAGGGCTGCGGCGATGACCACCTGGAGATAGGGGATCCCTAAGAACTCCGCCATGATGAAAGCGGCCGCACCCATCACCGGAGGCATCAACTGGCCATTTCCGCTCGCTGCCGTCTCGATCGCACCGGCGATCTCGGGTTTAAATCCGAGTCGCTTCATCAGCGGGATGGTCACGGAACCGGTCGTCACCACATTGGCGACCCCGCTTCCAGAAATCGTTCCCATGAAGGCGCTCGAAACCACCGCCACCTTGGCGGGCCCTCCCCGGGTGTGACCTACCAGGGAAAAGGCCAGTTTCATGAAGTAGTCCATGGCCCCAGTCTTTTCGAGGATGGCCCCGAAAAGGACGAAGGCGAAGACAAAGGTCGAGGAGACCCATAAGGGGACACCGAAAATCCCTTCCATCGTTAAATAGAGGTGGTCCACCACCCTTCGGAATCCATACCCCCTATGGGCCAGAAGGTCGGGTAGATAGGGGCCCAAAAAGGCATAGGCGATGAAGAGGGCTGAGATGAGGGGAAGGGGCAATCCGATCGCCCTCCTTGCCGCCTCGAGGACGAAGAGGATGGTGATCACCCCCATCACCACGTCCACGGAAGAAGGATTGCCGATCCGCTTCACCAGCTCCGAGTAGAAGAGGGTGACATAAAGGGCACCGAACCCTCCGATGGCGGCAAGGACGAGATCGTAGATCGGAATTTCCTTGGTCTTCGACCTCTTCGTCATCGGGAAGAATAGGAAGCAGAGGATCAGGGCAAAACAGAGGTGGATTGAACGCTGGATGGTCCCCGTCAGGGCACCAAAAATGGCCGTATAGAGTTGGAAACAGGACATCCCGATGGCAATGGCGCCTGACACATAAAACAGAGCCCCTTTGAGCCTCCGTGTCCCATAATCAGCCCCTTCAGCGATCTCCTTCGAGCGTTCTATCGAGACTTGATCCGCTACGGTCTTCTCGTCTTCCATCGTTGAATCAAGGCCTCCCAAATGAGGGGATAGGATCTCACCGAGACAGTGACCACCTCTCCCTCTCGGAAAGAGGAAAAATTCAATCGTCGATCTCTGAACTGGAAAACCTGTTGCGTCATCGGGGAGACGAAAAAGGAAAAGCGATCCATCTCCCCCCCATCGGTCTTTACGTAGAAGCTCCTTCCTTCCGCTTTCAATCCCCTTTCCAAAGAAGGAAGGCCAGGCCCAAAGGATTCGAACCGGGTTTCCGCCGGTTTTATCCTCTTGGCCGGGGTGATGAGGAAATAACCGGTGACCGGAGTTCGATCCACCGAATGGAGGTATGAAAATTGAAAGCCCTCTCCCGGGGAGACCCGCTCACCGAGAAGGACCCCTCCTCCCCCTGCCGACCTGACCTCCAGCCTATCGACAGGATAGAAGCTGACCGCCATAAAAAAAATGGAGAGGAGGGTTCCCCATTTCCACATGGGGTCAGCTCACCTCCCCTCCTCTCCCTCTTCTCCCATAGGTTTTCACCATCTCCTCCCTTTCTAAAAAGAAAAGAGGGTGAAAGCGCCAGGGGGTTAATTCTTCATCCCTTTCTCTTTGTAAAATTTCTCAGCCCCGGGATGGAGGGGAATGGGCATCCCGATCAGGGCCTTTTCCAACTTCACTTCCTTCCCCTTGGCATGGGCGGTCTCGATCGTTTTGAGGTTTTCGAACATCGCCTTCGTAATCCGGTAGACCGTATCCTCTGCCAGCTCGGCTTTTGCGGCAAGGATGGCCAGGACCGCAACCGTGGGAACGTCCTTATCCACTCCTTTGTAAATGCCCGCAGGGACTTTGTCCTTCGAGTAGAAGGGGTACTTTTTAATCAGGGCATCGGCCTGAGGGCCGTCGATCGGGACGATGACGGTCTCGACGGCAATGGCCGTATCCACAATGGCCGAAGCCCCGACCCCCACCGTGTAGAAGGCCGCATCGACTCGACCGTCTTTGAGATAGTCGGCCGATTCGGCTGCGGACAGTCTCTCCACCTTCGCCAGGTCCTCGAACTTCAAGCCGTAGGCCTCGAGGATCTGGATGGCATTCTGTTCGGTTCCGCTCCCCAAAGGACCGACGGCCACCCGTTTCCCCTTCAGGTCTCGGACCGAGGCGATCTTGGCGTCTTTGCGGGCATGGATCTGGCAGTGCTCGGGGTAGAGCGCCGCAACACCCCGAATATTGGGCACGGGCTTGTCGAACATCGGTTTTGCCCCTTGGAAGGCATAATAGGCAATATCGTTCTGGAGGATGGCCAGATCGGCATCGCCGGAGGCGATCAATTTGGCGTTGGCCACCGAGGCCCCGGAGGACTCGACCGTGATCTTGATATCGGGAAGTTTTTCATGGGCGATCCTCGAAATCGCTCCAGCCAGGGGGAAGTAGACCCCGACCACCCAGCCCGATGCAATCGAAACGTACTTCCTCTGGGCATGGGCCGAAGGAATCACCGCCGACAGAGAAACCACAAGACCTACGATGAGGGCCATTAAAAAAAACCTCTTTTTCATTGCGTCTCCTCCTTTTAAAATGGTTTCTTACGTGTTCTGCCTGAAGCCTTCGTCTCCCTCTTTCACCCCCCTTCTGGCCGTTTTAATCCATCCCTTATTTATAAGAATTTCATCCCCATGTCAAATGGTTTCATAGAGCCCCCTTTTTGATTTTCAATCCTAAAAAAATATGCTATGAAATGAAAAAAGGAGGGCCCCAAATGGATTTCGTGGAACGTTACCAACACAAAACGCCCCTCTCTAAAAAACTTTTCGAGAGATCCAGAGAGGTCCAACCCGGAGGGGTCTCTCACAACATCCATTACTTCACTCCCCATCCCTTCTTTCTCAAGGGGGCCAAAGGTTCCAAAATATGGGACGTGGACGGGAACGAATATATCGACCTCTGGATGGGACACTACACCCATATCCTCGGCCATCATCCCCCGATCGTCCTCCAAGCCATCCAAGAACAGTTGAATAAAGGAATCCACTGGGGGATCGTCTTCGAGGGGCAGATCGAATGGGCCGAGCTCATTCGTGAATTGGTCCCCTGCGCAGAGAGGGTTCGGTTCTGTTGTTCCGGGACCGAGGCGACGATGTATGCGGTTCGTCTCGCCCGGGCCTTCACCAGGAAAAAGACGATCTTGAAGATCGCGGGAGGTTGGCACGGGGCCAATTCAGATCTCCTGGTAGGCGTGAAGTCCCCTTACGAACAATCCGAAACCCTTGGCCTTTTGCCCGAATTGAGCCACTACACGAAAACGATCCCCTTCAACGACATCCCCGGCGCTTTAGAGATCATCGATCAGCATCGGAGGGATTTAGCCGGTATCATCCTGGAACCCGTGGTCGGAGAGGGAGGGTTTGCCCCGGCGTCAGAAGGATATCTGAAATTCCTCCGGCAGGAGACCGAACGCCTCGGAGCCCTACTGATCTTTGACGAGGTGATCTCGGGTTTCCGGGTTGCCCTCGGAGGGGCCCAGGAACGATTCGGGATCGTTCCGGATCTGGCCACCTTGGGGAAAATCATGGGAGGGGGGTTCCCGGTCGGGGCGCTGGTCGGCAGAAGGGAGATCCTCGAAACCACCTCGCCGGAACGGAAGGTCAAGAAATCGGAAAGGACCCTGATCGGCGGCGGGACCTTCTCCGCCCACCCTTTCACCGTCTCTGCCGGCCTGGCGGTCCTCAGCTACCTAAAGCGGTTTAAAGACGAGGTCTATCCCGCCCTGGAAAAGAAGGGAACGATGCTCCGAAAGGGGCTCGAGGAGCTCTTCCACCAAGAGGGGATTCAAGCCTTGGTGACCGGAGTGGGGTCCCTCTTTCAAGTCCATTTCCCGTTTGAACCGGGTGAGATCCCACCCGCACCCCACGCGATCAATCAACGGACCGATATCGAGAAGAGGGAGGGGGAGTTTCGAATCCGGATGCTCAACCACGGCGTCCATGTCATGCACGGGGGTGGAAGCCTCTCCATGGCTCACAGTGACGAGGATCTCCAAAAGATCCTTGAGGCCGCAAGAGTAGTGGCCAGGGAGATGGCCGATTCCCTCCGTTCGGGGGGATGAGTCCGAAGCCCTACAGATCCCTGCTCCAAAAGTCTTCTTTCCCTTGGGGGAAGAAAGGAGGAAGCGATGAGGTCGATGAAAATGGTATTTCTGTGGGCAGCATTATGCAGCCTAACCCTGGGAGGTGTGGCCATGGCGAAGGAAGGAGTGAAGATCGGGATCATTGTGGTGGATCTCCAGGGAGATTTCACCAAATTCAGAAAGGGTTCCCTCGCGGTGGAAGGAACAGACGAGGCTTATATTAAAACCGTGGAGGAAGGAACAAAAAAACTGAAGGCCGCCGGCTTTCCCATCTACGCCACCCAGGACTGGCATCCAAAGAATCACGCCTCCTTCTATACCAACCACCCCGGCAAGAAGGCCTTCGATGTGATCAAGCTTCACGGAAAGGATCAGGTCTTGTGGCCTCCCCATTGCGTCCAGAACACGCCGGGGGCCGAGATCCTCTTGGACAAGAAGCTATTCAAGGCCATCGTCAAAAAGGGCATGGACCCCCAATATGACAGTTACTCGGGCTTCCAGGATGATGGGGGAAAGAAGACGGAGCTGGATCAAATCTTGAAGAAAGATAAGATCAAAAAGGTCGTGGTCTACGGTATCGCCACCGATTATTGTGTCAGGGCAACGGTTCTCGATGCTGTGGCCGCAGGATATCAGGTCGTCATGATTAAAAATCTTTCGAGGGGGGTCGCTCCGGATACTTCACAAAAAGCCATCGACGAAATGAAAGCCAAAGGGGTGGTCATCCTCGACGATCTCGATTTGGAGAAGATCAAAGCCGATTGATGTGAAATCTATCCCGACAGATATGGGGACGATTGTGCTTCCCGGTCCCCATATCTGCGTTAGGCGGGCCTTCGGAACAAACAGGCCTCCTTGAGAATCGAATTCAGCCAGACCTCCATACTTCCTCTTCCTCAACCGAGCGAGAAAAGGGGCGAAGTCAAAATATTCCCTTCAGACCTAATTCTCAAATTCCAACCTTTCCGTTGTCCCTTTCTCGTATCATCATAAACCCTCGGTAACAATTTTATATTGGAGGCTCAGCGATAAGAACTTATCGCGTAAATTGACCACGCTGATCTCTCTCCGTATTCCATGTTGGGAAAGAAGTTTGGCAATGAGTCCCTCAACTTGTGAGATTAAGATAAGCCTTTCATCTCCAGTCGCTTTATAGGAGGGTAGAATAGCGATGTCAATATCGCTTTCCGCCCTTAACCTTCCGGCCACCGAAGAACCATAAAGATAGATGGCCACCCGCCCCTCCTGCAAAGAACCACTCGGTTTTCTCAACTGTTTTAGAACGGACGGAATCTTCGGCATACTTATTGGTGCTTATGGATTCATCTCTCAATGATTTCAGAAGTATCCTCTATTCCTTTGCAAGTCAACGGAAAAGGGGGCAGGGTGTATGTTTGAAGATAAATCGCCACCAAGCCTACTATGAAGGAATACAAGAGTTGCAGGGGAGGATTATTCGATGAGGATCGTCTCTTCCCTTATCCTGGGGGGGGTCTCATACCTTTAAGACGGAGCCTTAGAAGGAGGACCTTCACTTTCAGTCTGCCACTCCTTCCGTTGCGATAGCCGGGCGGCCATCACAATTGCCCGGATCAGACCCGAAGGATCCGCCACCCCTTTGCCGGCGATGTCATAGGCCGTTCCATGAGGAACGGAGGTGCGTACAAAAGGTAGGCCAAGGGTGAGGTGAACGAGATCTTTGAATCCGTCCATCTTCACCGGGATGAGTCCCTGGTCATGATACATGGCGATTACCACCTCGAAGGCCTGGGAATCGGGTCGCCCGAAGAAGGAGTCCGAGGGGAAGGGGCCCTCGATCTGGAATCCGAAGGCTTTGGCCTCTACGATGGCAGGCAGGATCTCCCGCTCCTCCTCCTCCCCCAAAACCCCCTCTTCCCCCGCATGGGGATTCAATCCGAGGACTGCCATCCGGGGCCGCTCGATGCCAAAATATCTCTCTATCCCTTCGTGGGCAAGTTGGAAGATCGAACGAAGTCGATCCCGGGTGATCCTCTTCGGCACCTCTCGAAGGGGAAGATGGGTGGTGACCAGGACCACCCTCCACTTGGGGCCGATGAACATCATCGCCACCTCGGAGACGCCGGCCAGATGGGCCAGAAGCTCGGTATGGCCAGGGATGGGATATCCTGCTTTCTGAAGGGCGTGTTTGTTGATCGGACAGGTCGTTAGGGCATCTAACCTCCCCTCCCTCAATTGCCTGACCGCCTCTTCCACAAATCTCACCATCGCCTCGCCGCAACTCGGATCGGGCTGGCCATAAGTGAGTGAGTCGGCCTTCAATCGACTCGAGGGAAGCAGAACGACCTTCCCCGGTTCATACCCCTCTTCCGGGATGCTCCCCACCGACTGGATCGAAATCTCAAGCCCCATGTGCCTCGCCTCTTTGGAAAGGACGCCTTCGTCTCCGAAGACGATCGGCCGGCAGACCTGAAAGATCTCGGCCGAGGTCAAGGCTTTGAGAAGGATCTCGGGTCCGATGCCTGTGGGATCGCCCAGGGTGATGCCGATTTTGGGAAGGGGGGATGGGTTGATCTTTCTCTCCGACCTGTTAGAGTTTAATGTCGATCGTCGCCTTCTCCTTGAGGCGGGCGAGAAATTGCTGGAGTCCCCTCTCGAACTCCTTTTCCAAATAGTCCTGCCGGACCTTCTCCCTCACCTCTTCGAAAGGAAGGGGGGCTGCTTCTTTCCGATCGAGAAGTTTTAGAATGTGGAAACCGTATTCGGTTCGCACAATCCCGCTCACCTCTCCCACTTTCAGCCGGAGGGCTTCCCGTTCGAGGGCTGGAAGGAGTTCTCCCTGTTTGAAGACGCCAAGATCGCCTCGGTCTTTGGCCGAAAGATCTTCCGAGTAGAGCAGGGCCATCTCCCCGAAGTCCTCTCCGGCCTTGACCCTCGCCAGGACCTTTTCGCATTTGGAACGGATCTCGCGGATCTCCGAGGGGGTCGCCTCTTTCGGAACCTTGAACAGGATGTGGGCAGGTCGATAGGAGGCCTCTGTTCCGTAGCGGTCCAAATGTTTTCGATAGAATTCTTTGAGTTCCTTCTCGGGCACGTTGGGCTCCACCTTGACCGCCCACTGAACCACTTTGGTCCGCACCAGTTTCTTTTCGACCTCCTTCTTAAAGCCTTCCATCGTCCAGCCATCCCGGGCGAGGGTGAGCTCCAGATCCTCCTGGGTCGCATTATTTTTCCGTTTGATCTCCTCGATCGCCTGTTCGATCTCTTTCGGATTCACTTTGACCCCAAGCCTCCTGGCCTCCTGATCGATCAGCCTCTCCTCGATCAAACGTTCCAAGGCCATCCGGGCGAGCTCATGGTTTCGTTGCCGTTTCTCCAGCCGATCCCCTCCTTCGGCCTCCGGTTTCAGATGCACGATCATCCTTTCCACTTCGGAGAGGGTGATGATCTCTTGATTGACGACAGCGACGATCCGGTCCACCACGGCCTGCCCGGTCGGCAAAAAGGCCCCCAGAAGGAAAAGGATGGGGAACCCAAGCGCCATCGCCTGCTTCAGGACCTTAACCACTTTTTGTTGACCTTCACCTTGGCCTTGCTCCGCAGTTCTTTTAACCACCGCTGATATGCCTCCTCCCCTCTTTCTCGTTCGAGCTTTTCCTGGATGCTCCTCTTGGCCTCCTCAAAAGGAATCTCTCGGGGTTCCAACTTCTCTTCCACTTTGAAGAGGTGATAACCGTAGGGGCTTTTGATCACCTCGCTGATGGCCCCCACCTCCATGGAGAAGACGATGTCAAATTCGGCTGGCATCTCGCCTTCGCTGAAGTATCCTAAATCCCCGCCCTTGACCCGTTCTGGCCCGATCGATTTCTCCCGGGCCAGTTTCTCAAAGCTCTCTCCCTTTTTCAACCGCTTTTGGAGGAGGATCGCCTCGTTTCCATCGGCCACCACGATCTGACGGACCCTCACCCTCCGAGGGATCCGGAATAAGGAGCGATGGGTGTCGTAGAACTCCCTTACCGCCTTCTCATCGATCTTCCCGTGGTATTGGCGCATGTTTCGGGCCATCTTCTCTGCCAGCAACTTCTCCTCCAGCCGTCCCTTCCACTCTTCGAGGCTCATGCCTCGAAGTCCCAGGGCTTCGCCCAATCCTTCGCCTGGGTAGTCCTTTTGGATGTCAAGAAGGGCTTGGTTCAATTCCTCGGCGGTGACTCGGATCCCCGCTCGTCTGGCCTCCTTGGATAGAATCTTTTGGTCGATCAACTGGTCGAGGAGAGCCCTTTGGAGCTCTTTCCAATCCCGCCTGTTCCCTTCCGGTTTGAGGTCGATCACCAGGCTCTTGAGGGCTCGATTGAACTCTTCGACGCTGATCGTCTCGCCGTCGATCTGGGCCAGGAGATGGTCCGGAAGCCCCCTCTCCCACACGCCGCATCCCCACAGCAGGCAGAAGGTCCAAATGCCGAGATAGGACAACCCCCTCCTCATCGCTTTTCTTCCTTGGCCCTCTCTCCCCTTTTCTCCTCTTCAGCCCACAATTTCTCGTTGATCAGGATCTTGGCCCTTGCCTTCGCCTCTCGAACATATTCGAGGTAGGCCTCCTGCCTTTTCTTGGCCTGCAAGAAGAGCCGGATCTTCTCCTTCACCTGTTCGAAGGGCCTGAGGTGCGTCCCCCGCACCTCCTCGAGCTGGATCAAGTGGTAGCCGTAGGGGGTCCTGACCACCTCGCTGATATCCCCCTTGTTCCGAAGCGAAAAGGCGGCCTCCTCGAATTGGGCGAAGGAAGGCGCCAGCTGTCCCCTCCGGATGAAACCGAGATTTCCTCCGTCCTCCCTGCTCCGATCGATATTATAAGTGGAGGCGAGCTTCTCGAAGCTTTCCCCTCGGGAGAGCCGGGTCAGCACTTCCTTGAGGACCGGCTCGGAGTTGACGACGATATGGCGGATCTTGATCTCGAGGGGTTCGGTAAAGAGCGCCTTGTTCTCCCTGTAGTATCTCTGGACCTCTTCTTCCGTGACCTCCCCCCTCCCTTTCAGGACCTCCTCGATCAGCCCGTCGATCATCATCGCCCTTCGGAAATCCTCCACCTTGGCCAAGATCTCCTCTTTCTTGTCAAACCCCCGTCTCTTCGCCTCCTGAAAGAGGACCTCCCGGGTGATGACATAATTTTCGAGGAAGTCCCTCATCCCTTTCTCGTCGAGGAGCCTCATCTTCCCCTCGAGGGGTTGCCTCTCTGAGAGCTGGTGAAACTCCTCGATGGTTATCGATCGGCCGTTGATCCGCACAAGCTCCCTCCTGCCCAAGGTCTCCTCCCCGTTCTTTTTGCACTGTGTAAGGCCGATCAGGACCAGAAGCCCGAGGATGAAAAGGTTTCGCTTCATCGACCCTCCCTTCAGATGACGAGGAGATGCTCCGACGGATGGATGGGAAATGATCCCACAGGAACTTCTCGTTTTAACGCAAATTTTCTTCAGCGGAGTGCACCCTAAAAAGGCAGGTCTGTTTCACATACCCTTTGGGAGGAGACTTCCTTCCCGAACCGATCCTTCGTTCTGGCGAAACTTTACCATAATCAAACCAGCCGTTGCAAGAGCCTTTTGGCGGCCTCAAAGGGGTTCGGATGGAGCGCCGACCAACCCTCCACCACCAACCGGCCATCGGGGGTGAGGCGAACCTTCCGGTTTCCCTCTTTTACCATCTCGATGACCTTCTGAGGAGAGACCGTCGTACTCGGGTCGAAGGCGAGCACCATCCGAGAAGGGGTCTCTTCGAACTTCCGGATGGAAAGCCGGGTCAGGAGGATCTTCACCTTGATCACATCGATCAGGTGAAGAGTCTCCTCCGGAATGGGTCCGTATCGGTCCAGAAGCTCATCCCGGATCGCCTCCACCGCCTCTTCCGTTCGACAGTGGGAGAGCCTCCGGTAGAAACGGAGTCGCTCCTCGGGATCGGCCACGTATCGCTCGGGGATGAAAGCGGGGAGATGAAACTGGATCTCCGGGGTGATCTCCTCGACCACCTCTTCCCCTCTTAACTCTTTGACGGCCCTCTCCATGAGCTGGGTATAGTATTCAAGCCCGACCGCGGAGATGTGGCCGGATTGGGCCCGACCGAGGAGATTTCCCGCCCCCCTGATCTCCAGATCGTGAAGGGCCAGTTTGAATCCCGATCCCAAATCGCTCAGTTCCTGTAACGCCTGAAACCTCCGGGCCGCATCCCTCGAGAGGGCCAGGTCAGAGGGGATGAGGAGATAGGCATAGGCCTGGTGCCTGCCTCTTCCGACCCTCCCCCGGAGCTGATAGAGATCGGCCAGCCCGAACTGTTCCGCGTGGTTGATCAGGATGGTATTGGCCGCCGGGATGTCCAAGCCCGATTCGATGATGCTCGTGCAGACGAGGAGATTATGTTCCCCCCTGACGAACCGGAGCATCACCTTCTCCAGCTCCCGTTCCCTCATCTGTCCGTGGGCCACGGCCAGCCTCGCCTCCGGGACGAGCGCCTTCAGATGAGCGGCCATCGAGTAGATGTTCTGGACCCGGTGGTGGACGAAGAAGACCTGGCCTCCCCGATCGAACTCTCTAAGGATCGCCTCCCGGATGACCTCGTCGTCATAGCGGACCACGAAGGTCCGGATCGAGAGGCGATTCTCCGGAGGGGTCTGGATGAGGCTGAGGTCCCGGATGCCTGAGATCGCCATCTGGAGGGTCCTCGGGATCGGGGTGGCGGTCAGGGTGATCACGTCGACGGTCTTTCTCATCTGCTTCAGCCGCTCTTTGTGGTCGACCCCGAAGCGGTGCTCCTCGTCGATCACCACCAGCCCCAAGTCCTGAAAGGCGACATCCTTCTGAAGGAGTCTATGGGTGCCGATGATGATATCGATCTTGCCTTCTCCGAGGCGTTTGAGGATCTCCTTCTGCTCCCCCGGGCTCTTGAATCGGCTGAGCATCTCGATGACGACCGGCACATTTCTAAACCGGCTCGAGAAGGTCTGGTAATGCTGCTGGGCGAGGACCGTCGTGGGGACCAAAAAGGCGACCTGTTTGCCATCCATCACCGCTCGATAGGCGGCCCGCAAGGCCACCTCGGTCTTTCCAAATCCCACATCGCCGCAGATCAACCGGTCCATGGGCTTGGGCCGGCCCATGTCGGCCATCACCTCCTCGATCGCCTTGAGCTGATCGGGCGTCTCTTCGTATTCGAAGGTCGCCTCGAACTCCTTGTAAGAGGCATCGACCGGGCTGAAAGCCGTCCCGGTGAAGGCCTCTCGGGCGGCGTAGAGGTCGAGGAGCTCCTTGACCATCTCCGTGACCGCCTCTTTCGCCCTCTTCTTTGCCCTCTGCCAGCTCCTCCCTCCCAGTTTGTCGAGCCGGGGGCGGCTTCCATCCCCTCCGATGTAACGCTGAATCAGATTGAGCCGGTCCACGGGCACATAGACCTTATCCGCATCCTGGTATTCGAGGAGGAGGTAGTCGTTCGAGGACAGCCCGATCTTCAGGTGCTTCAGCCCACGGTAGATCCCGATGCCGTAATCGGTGTGGACGACAAAGTCATTCTCCCGGAGCTCGGAGAAGGAGGAGAGAGCCCCGACCTCCCCCTTGAGGAACCTCCTCCCCCCTCGCTCCTCCTTGTATCTCCTCCTCTCCCCGAAGATCTCCTCCTCCGTCAGAAGGACCCAGCCCTCCCCCTTGGTGCGAAACCCTCGGGAGAGGCGACCCGTAAGGAGGTGAACCATCCCCTGTTCTTCTGAAACCTCATGAAATCGCTTTTCCAACTCGATCCTCGAGGGGATCTCATAGTGGGAGAGGAGTTCGGCCATCCGCTCCGCCTGGTTCGGCGTATGGGAGACGAGGAAGACCCTCCTCCCCTCCTTCAACCACTGGCGCAACGGACTCAAAAGGACCGAGAGGGGTGATTCTTTCGGCCTTGCCCGCCCTGTTTCAAAAAAGGATCGCACCTCTCGCTGGAGGTCCTCGTTGCCCTCGAAGTCGATGGAATCGATCCGGTCGAACCCCAACGGAGCGATGGGGCCCTCCTGAAGAGAGATCACCTTGAAGGCTTCCAGCCTCTGGCGAAACTCCTCGGAAGGGAGATAGAGGTCCTCGGGAAAAGGGACTGTGGCCTTCTTGAGCCTGGCTTTCTCGTAATGGGCCTCGACCATCCGGGTATAGGATTCTGCCTCGCTCATCACCTCGTCTCCCTCGACGATGAAAACCCACCCCCCTCTTCTCAGATAATCGAACAGGGACGCCGCGGTCCCCTGGGAGAGGATCTTCGAAAGATCCCTTGCAGGCAGAAGCGTCGCGGTCTCGACCTCCGTCCCCTTCAGCGAACGCTGGCTCTCGACGTCGAACCTCCGGATCGACTCCAGCCGATCGCCATCGAATTCGAACCGGAGGGGCTCCTCATAGAGCGGGCTGAAACAGTCCACGATGGCCCCCCTCACGCTGAAATCGCCTCGTTCCTCGACGACGCTCACAGGGGTATAGCCAGCCTCACCGAAAAACTGGACGAGACGGTCCCGATCGACCTCCTCTCCTCTCTTTAAAATGAAGGTGGTGCTCCTTAAATCGGATGGCGTCAGAACTTTCTGAAGCAGGGCCTTGACCGGGCTGAAGACGACCAGATCCTCCTCTTCCATGAGACGAAAGAGGGCGTGGACCCTCTTCCGGATGATTTCGGGGTGGGGAGGGATTTCGTCATAAGGGAGGGTCTCCCATTGGGGGAAGAGGATGGCGGCCTCGTTTGGCCTTCGATCGAAAAATCGAAAGTCCTCCAACAGATATTCGGCGTCCCGCTGGTGGGCCGTGATCACCAGGACCTTCCCCTTCTTCCTCTCTGTCCAGAGGGAAAGGAGGAGGGCTTTCGAAGAGCCTTTCAGGCCCGTTACGGCCGATCGCTTCGATTCCCGGTAGGCTCCGGATTCGAGCCACGCTGGCAAGGAGTGAAATTCCGCCATCGGGGGTACAAAAAAGATCCGTCCTCTTCCCTCACAGGGGAGGAAGCCTTTTGTGGATCACCTTCGCTTACGAGAAAGATCCTACCGATCTATTTTGAACGATGGAGACACTCCTCTGCAAGGAGGCAGGCGTCACAAAGGGGTCCTCTGGCTCTGCAGACCTCTCTTCCGAACCGGATGAGGTTGAGGTGGAGGGAAAGGGACTTTCCTTTCGGGAGGAGAGGGGCCATCCAGGCATGGGCCTTTTCGGCATCCATATTTTGGGGAAGGAATCCCATTCGCTTCCCGATCCTCAGGATGTGGGTGTCGATGGGAAAGGCCTCCCTTCCGAGACCGAAGAGGAGAAGGCAATGGACCGTCTTTGGCCCGATCCCTTTGAGCCCTCCGATGACATTTTTGACCTCTTCGGTCTCCATCTTCTCTAAGAAGGAAAGGCTCAGCCTCCCCCCTCTCTCCTGAATCCATCGAAGGATCCTCTGGATCCTCATGGCCTTCTGGTTGGCAAGCCCCCCTGGGCGAATGGCGGTCACGATGGCCTCTCGCCTTGCTCGGAGGAGGTCCTCCCAGCGGGGAAAACGGGTTTTGAGCCTGCCGAAGGCCCGATCCCGGTTCAGGTCGTTCGTATTCTGGGAAAGGATGGTCTCGATGAGGACGTCGAGGGGATCGATGCCCTTCCTTCTTTCGGGAACGCCGTATTCCTTTTCGAGAAGAAGGGCGATCTTTCTAAGCTTTCTCTTCAGATCGTCACGCCTTTGCCATCGCCCTTCGGATCTTCTCACTGAGCCTTCCCTTCATGAAGTCTTTGATCCGCTCTTTGACCCTCGCCACGAATCCTTGGTAGGTCTCGCTCCCTTCCAGGACCCGAAGGTAGAGATCGCTCAGTTCGGGATAATGCTTCAAGGTCTGATAGGCGAGCCGGGTGAACCTGAAGACAAACCTCGAAAACGAGAGGGCCCATTTCAGATGGGAGGAGATTTGAATTTGGATCGCCCGCTGATAGAGGTCGGAAGGAGGAAGGCCCTGCCCCTCCGATTCGACGATCGCCTCCCCGGCCAGCATCCCGCTCCGGATGGCATAATAGATCCCCTCCCCCTGGAGAGGATCCATCAGATGGGCCGCATCTCCCACCAGGAGGATCCTTCCCCTTGCCACCTTCTGGTTCTCGTCGTAAAAGGAGGGAAGACGGTGCCCCCTCAGGATCTCTGGCCTTCTCCCTTGTAGGTAAGGAAGGCCTTTCAGGAAACCCTCCAGACATCGGCCGATATTAACCCTTTCCCCTTCTTCGAACATCCCTCCGATTCCGATCGAAAGCCAACCCCTCTTGGGGAAGACCCACGCATATCCGTTCGGGATCCCCCCGAAGTCGAGGTGGACGAAGTGGCGCTCCCTCTCAGGAAACGGAAGGGAGGCGTCAAAAGGGATTTCGCTCTGAAGGGCCATCCCATACCCATCCTCTCCCTCCGGGGGCAGGGAGAGTTGCTTCGCTACGAGGCTACCTGCGCCATCCGCGGCGATGAGAAAATGGCCCCGAACCTTCTTGCCACCCTCCAGGCCCACCTCGACGCCGTCGGCCTTTTCCTCGACCTCGATCACCTTCTCTCCCTCGATCATTTCGGCCCCTTTCTCCAAGGCCTTCTCCATGAGAAACTGATCGAAACGGTCCCTCATCACCATATAGGCGATCGGCCCTTTCGATTCGATGAAAAAGGGGTCTTTCAGGCGGTAGCTGAACTTCGCCCCGTAAATGGTATTTTCGATGACGGGCACGAGATCGAAATCGACCAGCCGAACGGTCTTGAGGGAGAGACATCCCCCGCAGGGCTTGTATCGAGGGAATCTCTCCTTTTCGATCAAGAGGGTCTTAAGCCCCTTCTGGGCACAGATGCGGGCAGCGGTCGTGCCTCCTGGCCCACCCCCCACCACGATCACATCGCAATCGGAACGTCTCATCCCATCTCGCAATTCTGCCTTTGACCCGCCTTTCTATTTTGACTCTTGAATCTTTAATCGGGCCTCAGGCGGGAGTCTTGTTCAAGCAGCATTTTTTATACTTTTTCCCGCTACCACAAGGGCAGGGGTCATTCCGACCGATTTTGGGTGCCTTCCTCTGGGGCTCCGGCCTCGAAACCCGAGAGGCGGTCAATTGGCGATACTCTTCTTCGAACCGTTTGGCCTCTGCCTCCATCTCCTGCCATCGATAAAAATCGATTAACCGCTCGATGGCGCCCAATCGATCATATTTCTGATCCCCGGCCATTTCGTAGCCTTTCAAGTAAAACGCTTCGGCCTTCCTATCCCCGAGAAGATAATAGGCATCCCCTGCATTGAGGACGACCCAGAGATCCTCCGGAAATCTCTTGAGGTTCTCCTCCACTTGGCGAATGGCCTCTTCCTTCCTCCCGGCTTTTGCGAGGATATATCCCAGATCCCGATAGAAATTTTCGGGCTCTCTTGAAAACTCCCCAAACCATCGCCCGATATTAACCGCTTCGTCGACGAGCCCGTTTTGGGCGAAGACGTGGGGAATTTCGAGCAAAAAGCTTTCGACATCGTGGTAGGCGTCTTGCTCGACCTGCCGGAAAAATTCTATGTCAGGACGGCCATCCTCTTTGAGACAATGGCGGTGGAATCTTTCTATCCCGTGATAGATTTTCAAAAGGGTGTCCTTGTTATGAGACTGAATATCCTCATAAAAGGAGATCACGTCAAAGAGAAGGTCTTGGGAGACCTCGACACATTTCACGCCCTCGAGGTGCCTCTTCCAAAGTTCGAGGCAGGCCTCATATAGAAAATCTTCATTAGACCCTTGAATCCCATATCTCAAGGACCATTCCTCGGATAACTTTGAAGGGGCTTTCGCCTTCAAGGCGGCCTTTTTGAAATCCTCAAGGGTGATGGGTAGCCCCATGGCCCGAAGCTCCAAAAGTATTTCTTCGTCGGTCCTCCACTTGATCTCTTGATGTTCCATGCCCCTCCCTCCGACACCATAGTAACCCAATTGGGCAAAATGTTAAAGGAGGAAAATCGAAGTTGAAAGGGTCTACGAGATCGCCTCTTGCCCAAAAATGAGATTGACTTTCCGGATGAGTTGTCCTAAAGGTGTAAAAGGCCTGATTGTAGTTGAGGGTGGATCGTGAACCGGGGACTTCGAGGGTTGGAAGAGAGGGTTTTATCGAAGGGGCTCTGTACTGCCTGCGGGGCCTGTCTCTCGCTCTGCCCTTACCTCCGTGCCTATGGAGGAAGGGTGGTCAAACTCCATGACTGCAACCTGGACGAAGGCCGCTGTTTCTCCTACTGCCCCCGAACAGACCTCCCTCCCGAGGGTATCCAAGAATACGAGCTTCGCCAAGAGTTTAAGAATGCCGGAATAGGGAGGGTTAGAAGGGTTTTCATGGCGAGAGCTAAAAATCCCCTCTGGAGAGAGAGGGCTCAGAGCGGGGGGGCGGTCTCCGCCCTGATCGACGTCGCCTTGAAGGAGAGGCTCATCGAGGCCGCCCTCCTGACTTACCGGGATGGAGACTCACCTCCGAGAGGACGGATCGTCAGGGATCGAGCAGAGGTCCTGAACCACGCCGGTTCGAGCTTTGTCTCCGGCCCTACCCTCGAGGCCCTCCATAAAGGGCCATGGAGAGAGGGCGAGAAGATCGGCGTGGTGGGCCTTCCCTGCCAGTTGCAGGCCCTTTGGAAGATGCGGTCTTCCCCTTTTGAAAAAAAGGCTCCTATCGACAGAATCGAGCTAATCATCGGGCTCTTCTGCACCTGGGCCCTCGAATATGAAGGGTTCAAGGACTTCCTGAAAAGGAGGCTCGGCAAGCTCCCTCCGGTCAAAATGGAGATCACCCCGCCGCCCGAAAGGCTCCTCAAGATACATACCCTCGGGGGTTTGAAGATCGTCCCGATCGAGGAGATTCGACCCTTCATCCGGAAGGGTTGCCACTCCTGCCCCGACATGACCGCAGAGCATGCTGACCTCTCCGTGGGGACGGTCGAGGGAATGGAGGGGTGGAATACGGTGATCCTCCGATCGGAGAGGGGAGAAAGCCTCTTCGAAGAGGCACGGGCCGAAGGGGTTCTCGAAACGAGACCTCTGCCCGAGGAGAACCTGTCTCACCTCAAAGAGGCCTCCCTCCTCAAAAAGGAGCGGGCCATCAAAGGCTCAACGGAACCGCAGGGGGCTTAAACCATGTTATCCATCGCCCAGAACGCCCCGGGAAAAATCGCCCTTCTGATGGGGAACGAGGCCATCGCCCGCGGGGCCCTCGAGGCAGGAGTCAAGGTCTGTGCAGCCTATCCCGGAAACCCTTCCTCCGAAATCGTCGGCTCCCTTTCCGAAGTAGCCAAAGAGTTGGGGCTCCATGTGGAGTGGTCTGTGAACGAAAAGGTGGCCCTCGAGGTGGCGGCAGGGGCTTCCTTTTCGGGCCTGAGAAGCCTCTGTGCCATGAAACAGAACGGCCTCAACGTGGCCTCTGACTTCCTCTTAAACCTCAACCTCACAGGAACAAGGGGAGGGCTTGTGATCGTCGTGGCCGATGACCCGGCAGGCATCTCTTCGAGCAACGAGGAGGACTCCCGCCTCTTTGCCAAGATCGGAGACCTCCCCCTGCTCGAACCCTCCCATGCCCAGGAGGCAAAGGAGATGGCCAAGGCGGCCTTTGCCCTCTCGGAGGATTTGGAGCTCCCCGTATTGATCCGGAGCGTGACGCGGGTTTCGCACGCCCGAGGGAATGTGACTCTGGACGAGCTTCCCCTCTCCCATCCGAAACCACGGTTCGATCTCTCCCGGCCCCGCCTGGCCTTTCCTCCCCTTCCGAATCACAAACTTCTTCATGAAAAACTTAAGAGGACGAGAAGGCTTTTTGAGGCCTCTCCCTTCAACCTCTACCGAGGCCCGGAAAAACCGCAGCTCCTTGTCATCACGAGCGGAAGCGGCTACCTCTACTCCTGCGAAGCGGTCAACCATCTGAAGGCCTGGGATAGGATCGGCATCCTGAAGATGGGTACCACCTGGCCCCTTCCCGAGGAGTTCCTCCTCGGCCACCTTATGCGTTCGGATCGATTCCTCTTCGTCGAGGAGGTCGATCCCTTTCTCGAAAACAACGTGAAGGAGGTCTTCGCCCAGCATTGTTCAACCCTTGGCCTAAAAAGATTCTTCGGTAAGGCGAGCCAGACCATCCCTGATATCGGCGAACTCAACCCGGAGATCGTCACCTCAGCCCTCCAGACCTTGCTTGGCCTTTCTTATTCTCCCAGGCCCGAGGCCTATGGTAAGATTGCCTCCGAGGCGCTGGCCGAGATGGTGCCTCCGCGGGGACTGACGTTCTGCGCCGGATGCCCCCACCGCGCCACCTACTGGGCCATCAAAACGGCCCTGGCCATGGACGGGAGGGAGGGGATCGTGTTGGGCGATATCGGTTGCTACTCCCTCGGAATGGGCGCGTCCGGCTTCTTTCAGATGAAGACCCTTCATGCCATGGGCTCGGGCGTGGGCCTGGCCTGCGGTTTCGGTCAACTCGACCGTATCGGCCTGAATCAGCCCGTCATCGCCCTCTGTGGAGACTCGACCTTCTACCACGCCGCCCTCCCTGCCCTGGTCAATGCCCTCTACAACGGCGCCAACTTCCTCCTGCTCCTCCTCGATAACAGCGCCACCGCCATGACCGGCTTTCAGCCCCATCCCGGGACCGGAGAAACAGCAACCGGAAGCCCAGCCCCTGTGATCGATCTCCAAAGGCTCTGTGAAGGCCTCGGTGCTTCGGTGGAGATCGTGGATCCCTTCGACCTCGAGGGAACCATCGCTGCCATCCTCAACATGGTCCGAATGGAAAGGGGGGTGAGGGTCCTCATTTTGAAGAGAGAATGCGCCCTTCTGAGCGCCAGGCGCCAGAAGAAGCTCTTTCGGGTCGAGATCGATCCGGAGAGGTGCCTGGGAGAGTCGTGCGGCTGTAACCGCCTCTGCACCCGAGTCTTTCGGTGTCCGGGCCTAAGATGGGAGAAAGAGATGGCTAAGGCCCGGATCGAGGAGGCCATCTGCAACGGGTGCGGCGTCTGCGCGGAGATCTGCCCCGTTTCAGCCATCCTCAGAGAGGCCCTGTAAATGCCCCTTTTGAAAGATCCTTATAACGTAATCATAGGCGGTGTTGGAGGGCAGGGAAACGTCCTCGCCTCCAGGATCCTCGGTGAGATGTTGATTCTCCATGGGTATGTCGTCACCATCGGGGAGACTTACGGCGCCTCCCAAAGGGGAGGATCGGTCATGAGCCACCTCCGGATCTCGATGAGAGAACCCTTTTCGCCTCTCATCCCACAAGGGCACTGCGACCTCCTGGTTGCCCTTGAGCCTGTGGAGGCTTTGAGGATCCTGGCTTCCTATGGATGGCCGGGGGTCTTGACCCTGGTCAACACGCGGCCCATCCACCCGATCGATGTCATCTCCGGAGAGGCAACCTATCCTGACCTGACCCGGGTGATGGCGAAGATCGGGGAGCTGAGCCTGCGGGTCTGGGCCCTCAATGCGACGGAGATCGCCCTTGAATTGGGCGACCCCATCTTCTCCAACTTGGTGATGCTCGGCGCCCTCTCAACGACCCATCTCCTTCCAATTGATCGGCAGAATTTCGAAGAAACGATCCGAAAGCTCCTCCCCGATTCGACCCTGGAGAAAAATCTCCGGGCCTTCGACCTTGGAGCAGAGGCCGTGAAGGAAATCACCCCTAAGAAGGCTCTTTAAAGCTAACGCCGCCATCCCATAGATGGGTCCCATCGGACCACGATTCGCTCCAAGCGATGGCTATACAATCCTATGCCTTCTGCCAATATGACATAGTTCGATGATCTTGATTTCGAAGGGGTAATTTTCATGAACTGGCAATCTTGAGGATTTCGAAATCTCTTTTTCAAGGATGGCCTTTGCTTCCGCCTTTTCTTTGAAGTTTTCCCATGCCTTGGCCATTGCGGTCCAGAATTGACCGTAATCTTCTATCCCGGTGGCTTCATGATCCATGACGATAAATAACTTTGGAAAGATGAAATGCCCCAGTTTGCTCGGAAAATTGGGCGATCGTGACATTTTAATCCCCGAGAGCTGTTCATATAACTCTTCTATCTCGCTCCATTTGAAATTTAAGAAAACGGGCTCTTGATCCGCTTTGCTTTTAATATCCGTGTAAAACCTCTGAAGTGTATCGAGGACTTCTAATCCCCTTTCCCATATCTCCCTCTTGGTGTTGGGCGGCTTCTTCGACCTTATGGCGCGCCATTCCCACAGACGATCTACGGTATGCCACCACCATCGTTCCGTCAAACCATCCTTCCTCAAATCATAAATTTCATGGTACACCCGGTTATGAAAATCTTGTGGCCATTTCCCTCCCTTTTCCTTTCGCCACCAATCAATCCCCTTCTGAAGGTCGCTCAAGGTAAGACCCATAGATTCCTCCTCTAAAGCCCCCCTTTGTACTTACCCCCCACCGGTCGTTCCGGGCGACCCGATCGGCACGAGGGGATGTCCGGGCGCTCCCTTCCTCTTTTGTGGACCTCCCCAGGGGAATTTAGGTTTCTTGAACGATCCATCCTTTCTCCCACAATGCAATAACTACATCCATCTGAGAGTTGTGTGTTTTTTCTCCTCCCCTTATAACCCTTTTCCAGAGGCTCATTATATCGGTCGCCAATTCCGGTTTTTGCCTTAAGGCGTTTACCGCTTCTAAAGCGTACTGTTTGTTCCTGTCTCTTATACACATCT